>NZ_JBFBCE010000008.1:165395-173673 GCF_040689595.1 Streptosporangium sp. NPDC051023
GTCTCCATCTCGGGGAGGCGGAGCTCGTGGCGGCGGAAGCTGCCTTCGGGCCCGCCCAGGCGGGCCGCGACAAGCCCTCTGCGGGCGTTCGATGCATGACTCCCTCGTCGTTCCCGGTAGCCTCGTACGGACAACTGAAGCGGGCTGCAAGGGAGAGGCGTCGTGACCGGACTGGTCGTCGCCATGGACGGTCCTTCGGGGTCGGGCAAGTCGAGCGCGTCGCGCGGGGTCGCGCGGACGCTGGGGCTGCGTTATCTCGACACCGGGGCGATGTACCGGGCGATCACCTGGTGGATGCTCCAGCGGGCGGTCGATCTTTCCGATCCCGGGGCGATCGCAGCGCGGGCGCTCGATGCGACGCTCACGATCGGCACCGACCCCGACGCCCCGTCCTTCGCCGTTGACGGCGTCGACGCGGCCGTCGCCATCCGCACCTCCGAGGTCACCGCCGCCGTCTCCGCGGTCAGTGCGGTGCCCGAGGTCAGGCGCAGGCTGGTGGCCGAGCAGCGTGAGATCATCGGCGAGGGCGACATCGTCGTCGAGGGCCGTGACATCGGCACGGTCGTCGCGCCCGACGCCCCGGTCAAGGTCTACCTGACCGCGAGCGCGGACGCCAGGGCGCTGCGCCGTACCGCGGAGCTGACCGGCACCACGGTGCAGGCGCAGAAGGACGCGATGGCCAGGCGCGACACCCTGGACTCGACGCGGAAGGCCGACCCGCTCGCGATGGCGGCCGACGCCGTCGAACTGGACACCACGGCGCTGAACCTCGAAGAGGTCATCGCCGAGATACTGCGTTTGATTAAGGAAAAGGTGTGACGGAGGAATACGAGGAAGACAGCGGCTGGATCGACGCTGAGCTAGCCGATCCGGGTACCGAGGAAAGCTCGCAGGAGACGGAGCCCGACACGGGGCCCCAGCCGGTCGTGGCCGTGGTCGGGCGCCCGAACGTGGGCAAGTCCACCCTGGTCAACCGGATCATCGGCCGCCGTGAGGCGGTCGTCGAGGACGTTCCCGGCGTGACCCGCGACCGGGTCACCTACGACGCCACCTGGCGCGGGCGGCGCTTCACGGTCGTCGACACCGGTGGCTGGGACCCCGACGCGACCGGCATGGCGCTGAAGATCGCCGAGCAGGCACAGGTGGCCGCGGAGCTGGCCGACGTGATCCTGTTCGTCGTGGACGCGATGGTCGGCGTCACCGACGCCGACGAGATCGTCGGGCATGTGCTGCGCGGTTCCGGCAAGCCGGTCATCCTCGCCGCGAACAAGGTCGACAACCAGCAGATGGAGCTGGAGGCCGCCGGGCTGTGGGCCCTGGGCCTCGGCGAGCCGCAGCCGGTCTCCGCCCTGCACGGCCGTTCGAGCGGCGACCTGCTCGACGTGATCCTCGACAAGCTGCCCGAGACGCCGCCCCAGCGTTTCGGCGCGGAGCGGGGCCCGCGCAGGGTCGCCCTGCTCGGCAAGCCGAACGTGGGCAAGTCCTCGCTGCTGAACAAGCTGGCGGGCGAGGAACGCGTCCTGGTCGACCCGATGGCGGGCACGACCCGGGACCCGGTCGACGAGCTGGTCCAGCTCGGCGGCAAGACCTGGCGCTTCGTCGACACCGCGGGCATCCGCAGGCGCGACCGCGAGCTGAAGGGCGCCGACTTCTACGCCAGCATGCGCACCAGGGCCGCCCTGGAGCGCTCCGAGATCGCGGTCGTGCTCATCGACGCCAGCGAGGTGCTCACCGAGCAGGACCTGCGGATCATCTCCCTGGTGATCGAGTCGGGGCGCGCCATGGTGGTCGCGTTCAACAAGTGGGACCTCGTCGACGAGGACCGGCGCTACTACCTGGAGAAGGAGATCGACCGCCAGCTCGTCCGCGTACCGTGGGCGCTGCGGGTCAACATCTCCGCCAAGACCGGCTGGCACGTGGAGAAGCTCGTCCCGGCCCTGGAGAAGGCGCTGGACTCCTGGTCGACCCGGGTGCCGACCTCCCGCCTCAACGCCTTCCTCACCGAGCTGGTCGCGGCCACCCCGCCCCCGGTCAGGGGCGGCAAGCAGCCCAAGATTCTCTTCGCCACCCAGGCGACGACCGAGCCGCCCCGGTTCGTGCTGTTCACCTCGGGCTTCCTCGAGGAGACCTACCGGCGCTTCATCGAGCGCCGGATCCGCGAGGAGTTCGGATTCGCGGGATCTCCCATCGAGGTCACGATGAAGATCCGCGAGAAGCGGCAGGCTCAGAAGAAGAAGTGACCCGGTGGCGGCCCGTCCCGCGCGGACAGGGCCGCCGCCCGTCACCCGTTCCGCTCAGGCACCGGTACGGCCCCGCCGGCCCCACCGGTCCCTGCTGAGGCCCGGCGCGGCAGCAGCAGCGCGAGCAGCGCGCCGACCGCGCACAGGGCCGCGGTGAGCATGAAGATCTCGCTGTACTCCGTGTGCAGCGCGGCCCGCACCTGGCTCTCGTACTCGGCGAGCCTTCGCGCGTACACAGCCGGGGCGATGCCGAACGGCAGCGGCGTGTCGAGGTCGGCGGTGAGCGTCTGGAAGCGGTGAAAGCCCCACGCCGACAGCCCGGCGACGCCGAGCAGCATGCCCATCATCCGCGCCACGACCACCGCGGCGGACGCGACGCCGTGCCGTGCGGCGGGGGTGGCGCGCAGCACCGCGGAGGAGACGGGCGCGATCACCGCGCCGAGCCCGAGTCCCGCGAGGACCAGGTCGGCGTCGAGCCGGTGCCCGGCCTCGGCCAGGTCGAGGGGCCACTGGCCGATGCGGACGTAGCCGATCGTGGCCAGCGCCAGTCCCGCGACGGCCACCGCCCGCTCGCCGTACCTGCGGGCGACGATCCCGCCGAGCAGCGCCGCGACCGAGAGCGCGAGGAGGAAGCGGGAGAGCACCAGCGCGCCGTCCAGGGTGCCGAGCCCGAGCAGCGTCTGCGCGGAGAGTTGCACGTCGACCAGCGTCACCAGCAGTGCGGCGCCGCTCACGAGGCTCACCCCGAGCGTGGCGAAGAACGGCGCGCGCAGGACCCCCGTCATGTCGATCAGCCTGGTTGCGGCCCTGGCCTCCCACACCACGAACGCGGCGAACGCCACGGCTCCGGCCGCGACCGCTGGCGGGCCCCACGGGGGGAGGACCGACGTGCCAGGGTCAGGGTTGTACAGCCCGATGACCAGCAGGCCGAGCGCGAGGGCCAGCAACAGCCCGCCCGTCACGTCGACGCGCGTCCCGCCACCCCTCGCGCGTTCCGGCGGCGGCACCGAGCGCTGTACGGCGACCGCCGCCCCGGCGACCAGGGGCACGTTCAGCCAGAAGATCGATCGCCAGCCGCCCAGCTGGATCCCTCCTGCCGTCAGGGTGACGGGAACCAGGGCGGCCAGGGTCGCGCCGTACAGGGGGCCGAGCACGCTGCCGAGTTCCTGGGCGGCGCCGATCGCGCCGAGCGCGACAGGGCGCTCACGCTCGTCCCACAGGTCCCCGGCCAGGGCCATGGTGATGGGCAGCAGCGCCCCTCCCGCGACGCCCTGCAGGCCGCGCCCCGCGACCAGCCAGGGGACCGTGCCGCCCAGGGCGGTGACGACGGAGCCGATCGCGAAACCGGCCAGGCACAGATGGATCAGCGGGCGCCTGCCGTACCGGTCGGAGAGCTGGCCGAGCAGCGGCATGGCCGCGACGTAGCCAAGCAGGAAGCCGGTGACGATCGGGGTCGCCCGCTCCAGGTGGTTCAGCGGGACGTCGACGTCCCTGGCGATGTCGACGAGGACGGTGACCACGACGTAGGCGTCCAGCGCGGCCAGCAGCACCGCGGTGCCGCCGACCCCCAGGACGATCCGCCGTCTTGCCGCCCTGCTGCGGCCGAGCACGGGGTCGGTCACCGGCTCACTCCGCGGGCGCGGTGATCTGGACCGGCACGTCGTAGTCCCTGAACCTGACGATCACCTTGCCGTCCGTCATCGGCAGGTCCGCCCTGAGCAGGCGCGTGGTGGCCTTGTCGATCCAGAGCGTGCCGTCGACGTTCTGCCTGAGGCCCGGGACCATCGTGGAGAGGATCTGCTGCGGGAGTGTGGCCGAGACCCGGTAGGCGTCGGCGCCGTCGATCTTCTCCTCGGCCTCGGTTTTCGGGTTCAGCGCGCTGGTCAGGACCTGGACGACGCCCTTGCCGGGGTCGAGGATGGCCGACGGGTCGTAGATCGAGGCCAGCTGGCTCCGTGGCATCTTCTGGAAGCCGCCGGTCACGCCCTTGAAGTGAACCGTGTCCCCGATCAGGACGAAGCTGATCTCCTGCAGGCTGCCCATCACCTCGAGCTGGATGGTGCCCTCGGCGTCGCCGGTCCCGCTGAGGCGGCCCGTGGCCTTCCTGACCGGAACCGGGGGCGTGCCCTCCGCCTCCATGGTGAAGGCCGTGGACTTGACGGCCCGCATCGCCTCCGCGGACTTCTTGACCAGCTCGGCGCCCGGTGGGGGCGCCTTACCGTCGGAGGCGCCGCCGGCGCACGCGGTGACCAGGAAGAGCGCGGCGACTACCGCCGCTGAGAGGATCCGGCGAGGAGACATGGCCGGATCGTAGCGACCGCTCGGTCAACCAAGGGAGGACCAGCCGGTATCGGTTTCGCTTCAGCGCAGGCTCTTGAGGTGGTTGACCACCGGGTTGTAGGCGGCCTCGAGCTCGCGGAGCTGGTCGTCGGTCAGCAGGTCGATGAAGTGCTGCCGCACGCTGGCCACGTGGTGCGGCGCGACCTGCTGGATCGTGGCCCAGCCGTGCTCGGTGAGCACCGCGAACGTGCCGCGCCTGTCGTCGACGCAGGTCTCCCTGGCGACCAGCCCGGCCGCCTCCATCCGGGATATCTGGTGGGACAGACGGCTGCGTGACTGGATCGTGGCGTCGGCGAGGTCGCTCATGCGCATGCGGTGGCCTGGGCTCTCCGAGAGGTTGACCAGGATCTCGTAGTCGTTCACCGACAGCCCGAAGGTCTGCAGATCGCGATCGAGGCGGTGCTCAAGGAGTTTGTGAGCGGCCAGATGAGCACGCCAGGCCCGCTGTTCCATCGAGGTGAGCCAGCGGGGCTCCTCGTCGTTCACTGCTGCTATCACCCGTTTCTTGCTCGTCGTGCCGGAGACACTCGCAGACCGGCCATTTCGCTTGCTGCGCCGCGCTCGCTCCTGGCTCATAGAGCAGAACCTACCTCAGACGGAGGTCACGACCTCTTCGTAAGCCAGACGGGGCAGGCGGTCGAACCAGGCGTCCTCGCCGGGCTTGCCGATGTTGACGACCGCCAGCACGGTGTGGGCGTCGTCGAGGAACTCCTTGTCGATGCCGTCGGCGTCGTAGCCCGCCATCGGTCCCGCGGCGAGACCTGCGGCGCGGACGCCCAGGATGAAGTACCCGACCTGCAGGGTCGCGTTGAACATGGCGTTGTGGACGCGCTGCGCCTCGTCGGCGGAGAACATGTCCTTGGCCTCAGGCCTGTGCGGGAAGACCTTGGGGAGCTCCTCGTGGAAGTCCAGGTCCGCGGCGAGGATGGCGACCAGCGGGGCGGAGGCGGTCTTGGCCCGGTTGCCCGGCGCCATGAGGTCGAGCAGGCGTTCACGGGCCTCGGGGGAGCGCACCAGGACGATCCGTAGCGGCTGCTGGTTCATCGCGGTCGGGGCGTACTTGACCAGATCGTAGATCGCCCGCACCTGTTCCTCTCGGACGGGCTCCGCGGTGAAGGTGTTGGCCGTGCGGGCCTCGCGGAAGAGCAGATCCTGGGCGTCGGGGGAGAGAGCGAGAGCCATTTTCCACCTCTTATGAGTGATATGTGTGTTTTGTCGGCATCTTTCGTCGTCAACATAGGTGAAGATTCAACTATTCCGAACAGGGCAGGAGACGTGCGTCACGGTCGTAGAAGGTGATCGGGCCAGAGGGAAGTGACGAACAGGGCGGTGGCCGACCTGGCGGTCTCCTACGCCGTCCTCGCGATCTCGTTCGTCATCGAGGGGATCTCGTTCCTCAAGGCGCTGTCGCAGGTGCGCGGGCAGGCGAGGCGGCTCGGATGAGCAGGAGCGGGGACCTGTCCTCCCGCTCCTGCCCTCCGACTCCTGCCCTCCCGCTCCTGGTGGCCCGCACTCAGGTGGCGATCGCCTCCATCCAGCCCTCGACCTCGTCGGGGTGGCGGGGCAGCCCGGCCGACATCAGGCGGGCGCCGTCCGCGGTGACGACGAGGTCGTCCTCGATGCGCACCCCGATGCCGCGCAGCTCAGGGGGGAGCGTCAGGTCGTCGGGCTGGAGGTAGAGACCGGGTTCGACGGTGAGCACCTGCCCCTCTTCGAGCACGCCGTCGAGGTAGGCCTCGGAACGCGCCTTGGCGCAGTCGTGCAGGTCCAGGCCGAGCATGTGGCCGCTGCTGCACAACGTGTAACGGCGGTACAGGCCGCTGCCGGGCTCCATCGCCTCGTCAGCCCCGATCTTCAGCACGCCCCAGTCGTGCAGCCCCTCGGCGATGACCCGCATGGCCGCCAGGTGGAAGTCGCGGAACCTCGCACCGGGGCGCAGGGTGGCGATCGCCGCGCTCTGGGCCTCGTAGACCAGCTCGTAGACCTGCCGCTGGATCGGGCTGAAGCGTCCGGAGAGCGGCAGGGTCCTGGTGATGTCGGCGGTGTAGAGGTTGTCGGTCTCGACGCCCGCATCGAGCAGCAGCAGGTCCTCGCCGTTCAGCCTGCCGTCGTTGCGGATCCAGTGCAGGACGCACGCGTGCGCGCCCGAGGCCACGATGCTGTCGTAGCCGACCGCGTTGCCCTCGAGACGGGACCGCAGGCCGAAGACCCCCTCCAGATAGCGCTCGCCGCGCCGGTGCGCCATGGCCGCGGGTAGCGCCCGGACCACGTCCTCGAACCCGCGGATGGTCGCGTCCACGGAGAACTGGAGCTCGGCGACCTCCCACTCGTCCTTGATCAGCCGCATCTCGGACAGGAACGTCTCCAGCTCGCCGTCTCCGTCGTGCGGCGCGACCAGCGCGTCAACGGACGGGTCGACTCCGCGCAGCACCCTGGCGGGGCCCGTGAGCGCGTCGCCGAGCCGGTCGATCGACGCGCAGTCGATCAGGTAGAGCGCCTCGGCCTCCGCCAGGTCGGGGCGTCTGCCGACCCAGAACTCGCCGTAGCGGCGGTCCCGGTAGAACTCCTGTCCCGCCGCGCCGGGGGCCGAGCGCGATGAGCGGGGGCGCAGGAACAGGGTGGCCGAGCCGGAGGGTTCGATGACCAGAACGTCGTCGGGCTCCTGGTCGCCGGTGAGGTAGGCGAACGCGCTGTGCGCCCTGAACCGGTAGTCGGTGTCGTTGCTGCGGACCTTGAGCGTGCCGGACGGGATGACGAGTCGCTCGCCGGGAAAGCGCGCGGCGAGGGCTGCGCGGCGCTTCGCGGTGTAGGCGGCCAGCGGCAGGGCGGTCAGGTTGGCGCGGTGGGTGTCGGCCCAGCCGGTACGCATGAACGCGGCGAGGGCGTCGGAGACCGGCAGGTCGTGGCTGCCGGTGTTGAGCTTCTCGGTCATCGTGTCCCCGGGACGGAGTTAGTGATATTTCACACACTACTCATGTCGGGTGTGGCGCGCACCCGAAACGGGTGGGCGTAGGCCGTGCCCCAGGGCTCGCGGCCCGGTGACCCGCACCGGACACGAAGGCGGGCAGGTCGCTTTCCGTGACCTTACCGCGATGGGGGCGGCGGCGCTCGTGCTTAGGGACGGCCCAGGAAGGGCAAAACCTAGGGATACCCCAGCCAGGCTGAACCGAGGTGGTGTCGATGCTGATTGGTACGATTCTGCAGGCCAAAGGCTCGAATGTGGCGACCGTCCACCCAGGGGCGACGGTGACCGACCTGCTTGCCCTACTGGCTGAGCACAACATCGGCGCCGCGGTGGTCTCCGAGGACGGGTCCTCGATCGTCGGCATTGTGTCCGAGCGTGACATCGTGCGACGGCTGAACGACCGCGGGCCGGATGTGCTGGCCGCCTCCGTGGCCTCCATCATGACGACCGAGGTCCGGACCTGTCCGCCGGACATCAACGTGGACGACCTTCGCCAGACCATGACGACGCACCGCATCCGGCATGTCCCGGTGGTCGCCGACGGACGGCTGGTCGGGATCGTGAGCATCGGTGATGTGGTCAAGAGCGCCATCGAGACACTGGAGACCGAGAAGGCGTACCTCGTCGACTACCTCCACCGCTGACGCCCGTGTGGGGTCCGGCGACCGGCCGGACCCCACACGGTCATCCGGCGCAGGACCCCCCGGTGCAGGCGCCGGGCGGGGACCGAGGG
>NZ_JBFBCE010000008.1:173683-186874 GCF_040689595.1 Streptosporangium sp. NPDC051023
CCGGGACGTGCTCCGAGGGCCGCCGTTACTGCACGGTCACCTTGTCGACCTCGATGGTGATGCCCTTGACCTGCGGTGTCGACGTGCCCGTCGTCACCGTTCCGACGCCCGGGCTGACCCCCTTGACCTTCAGCGTGTAGGTCAGGCTGCCGCCGGGGGCTCCGGGCGTGCTGACCACCCGCAGGTCACCGGTCGGCGGCCCCGAGATCTGGCCGCCCGCCGTGCCCTCGTCGTTCTCGGCGCCGACGGTCAGGCCGTAGCTCGCGGGCGGGTTGCCGGGCAGTCTGTCCGGGTCGTAGGTGTAGGTGACGTCCTCCTCACCGTTGAGCCCGATCCACTGCTGGAACACCTTGGTGTCCGAGGTGCCGTAGACCTTGACCCGCCACTCGACGACCAGCCAGTTGCTGACCCCGTCGGTCAGCGTGCCGACGTAGACACCGGGCGCGCCGGTGCCGTCCAGGTCGCTCCAGTAGGGGGCGAGCACGTTGTTCGGGGCCGACGGATCGGGTAGGGACTGCGGCGTGGCGCTGATGTCGGCCGAGCCCGAGGTGCCTCCCGCGACCGTGTAGCCGTTGGAGACGACGCCGATCCGGGTGTAGGTCTTGCCCGCGTACTTGAACGCGGGAACGGTGAAGTTCAGCGCCTGCTCGTCGCCGATCGGCGTCGGCGCGACACCGAAGGAGTCCAGCGGCAGGTACGGCGCGGGCCCGCTGCCGGGAGCGATGCCCGGCTTGTCGGGCTGCCTGGCAGTGAGGGTGGCCTTCGCGGTCGCGATCTGCGAGCTCACCTTCGTGGCGCC
Organism: Streptosporangium sp. NPDC051023; assembly: GCF_040689595.1. NCBI lineage: Bacteria > Bacillati > Actinomycetota > Actinomycetes > Streptosporangiales > Streptosporangiaceae > Streptosporangium > Streptosporangium sp. NPDC051023. Next base: position 174,483 of record NZ_JBFBCE010000008.1, read on the forward strand.
GGTCACGTCGTTCAGCCGCAGCCTGCCGTCAAGCGTGCTGATCGCCGTCACCTCGGCGTCCTTGAGGGTGTTGTTCTGCACGGTCACCGTGCAGGTGGACTCGCCGGTGCCCCGCGGGATGGTGGCGGGCGCGCAGGTCTGGTCGACCGGGACCGCGCCCTCCTTGCGGAAGAACGCCACCGGAAGGTGCAGGTCGCGCTTGCCGCCGACCTGCTTGAGGTTCACCTGGCCGAAGTACTGCCCGTCCGGCAGCTCGGGCGCGGCGATCACGACGGTGATCTTCGCGCTCTTGCCCGGCCTGACGCTGAAGACCGGCGGCAGCACCGCGATGCTCGCCCCGTTCACGGTCGTGCCGCTGCCCTGGTAGGTGAGCGTCCTGTCGGTGACGTTGGTGACCGTCCGCTTGGCCGTGATGAGACCCGGCATGACCGGGGCGTTCACCGACGGCAGGTTCAGGTCGATGCGGTTCAGCTCGTCATTGGCCGAGGCGGCGAAGTTCTGCGCGGTCTCGCTCAGGGTCAGGCCCGGGTCGCCCGCCTTGGTCAGGTCGATGCGGCCGCCGCCGAAGTCGAAGGGGTCGGCGGGGGTGACGCGGTCCTGCTTGGTGACCGAGGTCTTGGCCGTGGTCTCCAGCGCGGACTTGACCTGGCCGGGAGTCCAGTCGGGGTGCAGCGCGAACACCAGGGCGGCCGCGCCCGCGACGTGCGGCGACGACATCGAGGTGCCCGCGATGACCTGGTACAGGTTGCCCTGCGGGCCACCCGCCGGGCTCTCCAGCGTCGGCGTCTGCCCCGCCAGGATGTGCAGGCCGGGTGCGGTGACGTCGGGCTTGAGGAAGTCCCCGCCGGGGCCGCGCGAGGAGAACGTGGTGATCACGTCGCCCTGCCAGGTGGCCTTGGCGCCCTGGGTGAACGTCGCGGTCGTGCCCGGGTTCGCCGACAGGAAGGCCAGCAGCGCGTCGGTGTCCGGCTTGTCGATGTGGACCGTGGGCACCCAGTGGTTGTCGGTCATCACGTCGAGCGGTGTGGTGTTGTAGAGGATCATGCCCGCGGCGCCGCCCTGGCGCACGTTGAAGCCCTTGAGCACCCGGTCCGATCCACGCTGACAGGCGACGATCTTGCCGACGAACAGGCCGGGGGGCGCCGGGGTCGTGCACAGCGCGTTGGAGTACGGCGGCGCGGAGGCGAGCACCACCGGCAGCGGGGAGGCGACGCCCGCCGTGATGGAGGAGCCCTTCAGCGTCGCGCTCGCGCCGCCGGAACCGGCCAGCGTGATCGTCGACTGGAACGTACGGCTCTGCGTCGAGGCCGCGACCGTGGTCACCCACGGGCTGACGTGGTTGACGGTCGCGGCACCCGGCCCCGCGTTGCCCGCAGAGGCCGAGACGAGCACACCCGCCGCGTAGGCGTCGAGGAAGGCCAGCTCGACCGGGTCGCTGTAGGGGGAGGTGCCCCCCGAGATGGAGAAGTTGATCACACGGACGCCGTCGAGGATCGCCCGGCCGACCGCCTGCGCGGCGTCGGAGGGGAAGCAGCCCTGCTGACCGCAGACCTTGTAGACCGAAACGTGCGCCGCGGGAGCGATGCCGTGGATCGGGCCGCGGCTGATGCCGAGCGGGTTGGCGTCGGCGACCGGGCCGCCCGCGGAGGTGGTCGCGGTGTGCGTGCCGTGGCCGTTGGAGTCACGGGCGCTGTTCGCGTACACCTCCTGTCCCGGATAGATGGAGTTGTAGGTGTCCAGGAACGGCGCGCCGCCGATCAGCTTCCGGTTGCAGACGAACGGGTCGGCCGCCGGGGTCAGCGGGTTGTCCCCGAAGTTGCAGACGCGCGGGGAGCCGTCCTTGGTGGGGGGCACCGCGGGCAGCGTGCCGGGGTCGGCGAACTGCGGGTGCTCGGGCCAGGCGCCGGAGTCCAGGACGCCGACGATGACACCCTTGCCCGAGGAGGAACTGCCGCCCAGCTTGCTGTAGATCGCGGGCGCCCCGATGAAGGAGGCGCTGGAGTCGGTCAGGAGCTGCTCGGCTTTGTCCTCCTGGACGGCGGCGACTCCGGGCAGCTTCGCGACCACGGCCGCCTTGTTGGCCGGAATGCGCAGTGCGATGCCACCGTAGACGGTCCGCAGTTTCTGCCCCGCTCTGGCGCCGGGCACGCTCTTGGCCAGAGCGCTGAGGAAGGTGTTCTCCACTCCCTCGATGTGCTTTTCGTATTTCCTCGCGTCGGCGCTTTTGACGTCGAGGGATTTCCCGGTTTCGGCGGGGCTGGTGGCAGGAAGGCCGTCAAGCCCGCCCTGGTAGGCGGAGTAGGAGTCGTAGTCGAGCTTGACCATCACGTTGACAGTGGCGTCCGAGGTGGACTTCAGCAGCGCCTGGTCACTCTGGGCGAGCTTGCCGGTCGGAGACTTGGCGCCCTGCACCAGTTCCCCGCCGGTCAACGGGGTGGCCGTCCACTTCCTTGGGGTGGGGCTTGGGGTTGGCTCCGCGTTCACGGGCGGCGCCATCACCACGACGAGCCCGAAACCCGCGGCGACCGCCGCCAGGCGCCTGGCTCTCGATAAGCGGGACTTACTTGACAACTGGACCTCCCTATAGGGACGCATGACCGCGTCACACCGTCAGGAGGTGCCTGGTCACCCGCCACGCCTGATCGAGGGCATGGCTGAGGAGGCCTCGGCCCTCCCCGTTGGGTGACGAGAGAACGGCCGCCGGTAAAGGCGGCCGATCATGCTTGGGAGCCTAACTAGAGGCCTTTTATTTGCCTAGATCCGGAAATTGCCACAATTGATGTGATCGTTAGTCAGGTTTAATTGCCTGGTCTGCCCAGCGGCCCCCGGGCACGCGGGCCCTCGCCGTTCCGCCGGGGTGCCATCTCGGCGGGGCGCCGTCCCGCAGGGGCCGCCGCCCCGCCGAGGCCGCTTCGCGTCCATGAGGGCCGGGCTCGCCGTGGGGGCCGGGAGATGAGAGGCTGGGCGGGTGAAACTGAAGCTGGACCTCCACCCGATCTTCAACCGCGGCGGTGAGATCGACAAAGCGCTGCGGGACGTCATCGACGAAGCCATCAGGAAGAAGGCCACCGAGGTCGAGATCATCCCGGGCAAGGGCTCGGGCCAGCTCAAGAAGAAGGTCCTGCGCTTCCTCGAGCAGAAGGAGATCAAGGCCCTCTACCACCGCATCGACAAGGACTCGAAGAACCACGGCCGCCTGTTCGTCTACTTCCGCCACAAGTAGGGCCACGGCGCCCTGACCAGTGTGAACGGCTCTCTGGATCACGCCCAGGGCACACCAGGGGCACACGACCCGTCCGTGAAGAAGGCCGCCATCGCCCTCCCGACGCGGTCGGCGGCGTTGGGCATCAGGTGCATGTAGGTCCGCTCGATCGTCGAACGCCACCTGCGGTTGAACGTGTTGCGATGCAGGGCACGGCCTGCGGCGTTCGCGAACAAGAGCTTGAACGTTCTTGGTCCGCCATCGGGAGTATGCCGGGGCAAGGTCACGTCACTCCAAGGTGCTCAACGACTTCAGGACAGTCAGGTGCATGACCTGACAGAGAGTCTTGAAGAGGTAGATACGTGACGCGACGTCGCGGGCAGTTCTCGTCCGAGTTCACGGAGAAAGCCGTCCGCATGCTGCCTTGGGTCCAAGGTTGCTTACGGGTGGGAGGCGAGGGCGTGCCCCGGCGGGCGGCACCGCGTGCCCGCCTCGGATCCAGTCAGGTCCGAGGCCGGTGTGGATGCGCGCCGCGTGCGCCCGGCGGTATCCGGTCGGCGTGGAGCCTGTGTGGACACATTTTGGGAGAACCTTCCCGCAAACACAAACCATGGGCACATCCGTTGAATTCAACGCTAATATCAAGGACTCTAAATTAACCCCAAAAAGAAGGCAGACACTTGAAGTGTCAATACTTGGCAATTGAAGTGAAGGGGATTCGGGTTAATTGTTTGGGCAATGTTGGGTTCGGATCCGTTGATCCGGATTGCTCGACGATGGATGGGGGGAGTACATATGTGTATGTAGGCAGGTTTTTCGACCTGCACTCCCAAGGAGGACGCCGTGACCTCACTCGCGGATAGGCCGGACGTAGACGCAGCCCAGCAGGAAACTCTGCTGAGGGCCGCCTACGAAACAATCCGTACTGCAGATATGTCGCCGGCGATCGGAGGCGACTACAGTTCGGCAGCGCTAGAAGAATACAAGGACATCTATCTGGGAAGCACCGCCCTAAAAGAACTGGTAGCCGACCACTCCCTGGCGACCTCCCTCGATGGAGAGGCAGCCGTCATACGTCTTGCCACCATCCAGGCATCGGCCGACATCCGCTTCGGCGGGGGAGTTCCCGTAGGGGGATGGTCGACGTTGGCCCTCTATCCCAACGGCGCCTACGTCTTCAGCGGCCACCTGCACGACTCCGGCTTCCCCAGCTATAACGGGGTGGTCAGTTGGATCCTGACCACCCGGGACGGCAACCCGGCTTTCAGCTTCTCGGCTGCCGGCCGCATGCACGGGACGGTCGAACCGGGCTCGAGGGACTGGAACTGGACCAAGAGCGGAGTGAATCCGGGCATCGCTGCGGCCTGGCCCGAACTGGCCTCGACCGGATACCGCTGGGCCTGGCGAGCAGGCGTAAACATCAGCCTGGGCCCCATAATCGATGCCCTCAAGCAAACACTGGGAATCGTTGGTGCGGTTATCGCAGTGGTCTGACTGCTCTGATCGCGATCCGAAGACCGCGCTCACCGCTCAGTCGGCCATGCAAACGCACCAGGGTGAATCGCGTAAGCCGGGTGTCGATAAGGCTGTCGTCACCAGGTGAACGCGAGAAGATTGAGCCTGGCCAACTGAGTGCTGTGATCGTGAAACCGCCGGTGCCCTACCGGGTGCCGGCGGTTTCACGGGTGTAGATCCGGCCGAACTCGGTCACAGTCCGAGACGCCGAAAAGGCCCATTCCGAGTTCGGGGTCGATGATCTGGACAGCGCGCAGGCCGCGTTGATCGCGACGGGCGCCGCCAACCACGGCGTCGACGATTTCTGTGAGAACGGGCATGATCTCAGTTCTTTCTTCGAGACAGCGATTGATCGGCGGCCTCGGCCAAAAGAAAGTCACTCGGCGGCACATCTGTGATGGGGCACGCGCCCTGGACAAGGCGCGGACAGGCTTCTGATCAAACCGGCCGGATCAGGAGTGCGGGCGTTCGTCCACCATCTGCACCAGTTTGCCGGTGCGCGGATTGGTCACCAGCTCCGAAGGCCGTACCCATTCGACGGCCAAGGGACGGATGAACCCCTGGGCCGCGTATTCGGGGTACATCGGGCGGGCCGCGTGCACGGCGTCGATGAACTGCTGAGTCAGGCCCGCCGGGGGTTCTCCGGCGGAGGCCAGCCGCAGCACCAGGCCGTCCTTGCCGTCCCGGCGGCGCTGTACCAGCTGCATTCCGGACACGACCCGGTCCTGATCGGACGAGATGATCACCGCGCGGATGTCCTCGGTCCTCATGGTCACCATCGCCAGCCTGGCGCCTTCGGTCGCCCTGCCGACCAGCCGGAATCGCCGGCACTCGGTGTCGATCCATTCCGCCAGATCCCCGACCGGGTACCGGATGATCGGCATCAGGGTCCGGAACAGGTTGGTGAGCACCACGCGGCCGGGCACGCCGGGCACGGTGATCGGGTCACCGGTCACCTCGTCGATCAGCTCGACCAGCGTGCGGTCGGGAAAGGCCTCGTGCACCCGCACGTCATCGCCCGGCACCGGCGCGCCGACCAGTCCGCCGTCCACCGACGCGTACCCGAGCGAGGCGATCGCGGCATTGGGGAAGGCCTTGGCCAGCTCGGGCCGCTGGTCGTCGAAGAGGAGGTCACCACCGAACAGCAGCAACTCGACCGAGTCGGCCGCCTGTCCCCGGGCATTCACCGCTCCGGCCACCCCGATGAGCTTCATCGGCGGCCCCGCCAGCACGTTGACGCCGAAGGCCGTGATCAGGTCGGCGACGTACTCGTTCGGCGCCGAGCCGGCGACGGGCAGCCGCACGTTCTCCACCGGGGCGTTGTGCAGGGCGGCCTCGATGTAGAGGAACCCCCCGTACAGCTCGCCGGCGAAGAACAGGTTCGCCACCCGGTGCCCAGGCTTCAGACCGGCCTTGACCATGCCCGCTCCGAACGCGGTCACCGAGTCGGCGTGCTCGGTGCGGGTCCACGGGGAGAGCTTCGGCGCACCGGTGGTGCCACCGGAGGTGTACACGCCCGCGTCGGTCAGCGGTCCGGTCAGCAAGCGGTTGCCCGGCCAGGCGTTCGCGGCCCAGAAGGCCGTCTGGTCGATGATCGGTAGCTGGGTGATGTCCGAGACGCCCTGTGGCACGTCACGGTACAGCTCCGCGTAGAAGGGGGAGTTCTTCCTGGCGAAGTCGACCAGGTCTCGCAGTGGTTTGGCGGGCATGTGCCGCTCCTTCCTGATTGATGCGATATCAGATCCGGCCGTGGGCCAGGCTGGGGACCCGGGCCAGCAACACCCGGCGGCGGTAGAACCACCAGTTCGTCGCCAGGAACACGACGTAACCGCCGAGGAACAGGTAGAGCGCGAGGTCGACGGATCCGGTCTGCCCCAGGGACATGGCGAACCCGCGTGGGATGAGGAACCCGCCGAACGCGCCGACCGCCGAGGCGATGCCGATGGCCGCCGCGGCCTCCCGCCTGGCGCGCAGCCCGGCGTCCGCCCGCGTCGCCCCTTCGGCCGCCTCCCGCTCCGCCTGGGCGGTGAAGATCGCGGGAATCATTCGGTAGGTGGAGCCGTTGCCCAGCCCCGAGGCGACGAACAGCAGCGCGAACGCACCGAGGAAGAGCGGAAAGCTGTGCTGCCTGAGCCCGGCGAGGGCCCCGAGGACACCTACGGCCATGACCGCGAAGGACCACGCGGTGACCCTGGCCCCGCCCCGCCGGTCGGCCAGCCAGCCGCCGACCGGCCGCGCCAACGAGCCGACCAGGGCGCCGAGGAAGGCGGAGTATGTCGCCCCGGACTCGGGGAACGTCGCCTTGACGAGCAGCGGGAAGGCCGCGGAGTAGCCGATGAAGGAGCCGAAGGTGCCGATGTAGAGGAAGGACATGACCCAGGTGTGCTTGCGGCGGAACGCCCTGCTCTGCGTGCTGAAATCGGTCTTCGCCACGGCCAGGTTGTCCATGAGGAAGTACGCGCAGACCGCGGCCACCACGATCGGCGCGATCCACACCAGACCGGCGTTCACCAGGCCGGAGACCGCCACGAACGGGACCACCAGCTGAACGACGGCCACCCCCAGGTTGCCGCCGGCCGCGTTCACGCCCAGCGCGAACCCCTTGCGCCGCTCCGGATAGAAGTAGGAGACGTTGGCCATGGAGGAGGCGAAGTTCCCGCCGCCAAGCCCGGCCGTCGCCGCGGCGACCAGGAACATCCAGTACGGGGTATGGGGGTCGGAGACCATCCAGGCGAGCAGCCCCACCGGCACCAGCAGCAGCAACGCGCTGGCCACGTTCCAGTTGCGGCCGCCGAAGGCCGAGACCGCGAAGGTGTACGGCAGCCGCAGCGTGGCCCCGACCAGGTTGGGTACCGCGACCAGCCAGAAGAGCTGGTCGACGGTGAACGGGAAGCCCGCTCGGGGGAGGAGGACGACGATCGCGCTCCACAGCAGCCACACCGTGAAGCCGAGATGCTCCACGACGATGGAGAGGATCAGGTTCCGGGTGGCGACACGGCGCCCGGTGGCCGCCCAGAAGCCGGGGTCCTCCGGCTCCCAGTGGTCGATCCAGCGTCCGGTCCGCCGGGACGTCGGCTGAGGCTCGCTCATGTGTCTTTTCCTTCGCTCGTGTTCCGTGAGTCGTTTCCCAGCAGCTCCGCGAGGTTCCGCACCGTCCGCAGGCAGTCCCCGCACCCGGTGGTCGCCCTGGTCGCCTCGACCAGCGCGGCCACGTCACCGCCGACGGATCGGGCCGCGTCTGCCAGCGCGGCCTTCGTCACCGAGTTGCAGCGGCAGATCACCGTCGAATCCGGCAACCGGGCCGGGTCGTCCGCGGCGGCCCGCGGCAGCGCCCGTCCGAGCAGCAGGGCCGGCCGGTCGCAGGGGGCGGGCAGGCCGGTGTCGTAGAGCTGTGTCAGTGTCGCCGCGGCGTCGGGCAGGCCCAGCACGATCGCCCCGATGACGCGGTCGTCGGCCAGCGAGAGCTTGGCGTACGTCCCTCGGGCCGGGTCGGCGTAGCTGAGCACCTCGGCGTCCTGGCTGTCCAGATCCAGGTGCGTCTCGCCGAACGCGGTGAGGTCGACGTCGCCGGCGCGCAGCCGGGTGACCACAGGACCGGCGCGGTAGCGCGCCGTGTCGTCGGCGCCGGTGAGCAGATCGGCCAGCACGGCCGCCTGCTCCCAGGCGGGCTGGACCAGCCCCGCCGGCACACGCCCGCTCTGGGCGCAGTCACCGATGGCGTGGACGCGCGGATCGGTGGTGCGCAACCGGTCGTCCACCGTGATCCCCAGGTCCGTCGCCAGCCCCGCGCCGACGGCCAGCCCGGTCTCGGCCCTGACCCCGGCGGTCACCACCGTCACCGCCGCGGGGACGAACGTGCCGTCCTCGAGTTTGACGCCCTCGCCAGGGTAGTACCGGACCGCGGCCAGCCCGATCGCCGTCCGCACCCCGGCGGCGCGGCACCGGCCTGCCAGGACCATCCCGGCGACGGGGTCCAGGTGTCGCTCCATCAGGTGCCCCGCCGGGTGGACCAGGGTGACCGCGGCGCCGCGCCGGGCCAGCCCCAGCGCGGTCTCCAGGCCGAGCACCCCGCCGCCGAGCACCGCGACCGGCACACCCGGGCGGACCCGATCCAGGATCCGCAGGCAGTCGTCCAGGTCGCGCAGCGTGACCACGCCCTCGGCCGGTCCGCCGTGGGCGTCGGCCAGCCCCTCGACCGGCGGCAGCCACGGCCTGCTGCCCGTGGCCAGGACCAGGGCGTCGTAACCGATCGAGGTGCCGTCCGCCAGCCGGATCGAGCGCGCCGCCCGGTCCAGCCGAACGACGGGGACGCCAAGACTCAGCCGGACCCGGTTCCCGCGCGCCCACGCCGCGTCGTGAAGGGCGATGTCGGCGGGGGCCATCGTGCCGGCCAGCACGCCGGAAAGCAGCACCCGGTTGTACGCGGGGCGGGACTCGGCGCCCACGACGGTGAGCGCGACCCGGACGCCCTCGGGATCACGCGCACGGACCCGCTCGGCCAGGCGGGCTCCGGCCATGCCGTACCCCACGATCACCACCCTGCGGGGACTCATGGACACTCCCCGTCCGCCGGGATGGCCGCCGGGATCAGCCGGACCGCGCACGCCTTGAACTCGGGCATCCCGCTGACCGGGTCCAGCGCCGGGTTGCTGATCAGGTTCGCCCGCTCGGCACCGGGAAAGTGGAACGGCATGAACACGGTGTCCGGCCGGATCGTCGGCACACAGCGCACCTCGGCCTCGACCGTGCCGCGGCGCGAGACGACGCGGGCCCGGTCGCCATCGGCCAGCCCGGCCCGCCGCGCGGTGTCCGGATGGACCTCCACGTACGCCGCGGGCGCCACCCGGACCAGGTCGGCGACCCGGCGGGTCTGCGCGCCGGACTGGTAGTGCGCGAGGATCCGCCCGGTCGTCGCGATCAGGGGATAGTCAGCATCGGTCCGCTCCGCGGGCCCCCGGTGATCCACCGGGACGAACCGCGCGCGCCCGTCGGCGTGCGCGAAGCCGTTCAGGAACAGGCGCGGCGTCCCCGGATGGCGGCGATCGGGGCACGGCCAGTGCAGGGCCTCCCCCGCCCGCAGGCGCTGGTAGCTGATCCCCGCGTAGTCCGCGGGACCACCGGCCGAGGCCCGCCCGAGCTCCTCGAACACCTCCTCTGGCTCGTCGGGGAAGCGGGAGGCGGGCTGCCCGAGACGCGCCGCGAGCTCCCGCAGGACGGTCAGGTCGGTACGGGCTCCCGGAGGCGGCGGGAGCGCGCGCCGCCGCAGCAGCACCCGCCCCTCCAGATTCGTCATCGTGCCGTCCTCCTCGGCCCACTGGGTGACCGGCAGCACCACATCGGCCAGCCGCGCGGTCTCCGACGGCACGATGTCGGCGACCACCAGCAGGTCGAGGGCGGCCAGCCGGCGCGCGACGTGTCCGGCGCGGGGCGCGGACACCACGGGATTGCTTCCGAAGACCAGTAGCGCCCGCGGGCCGGTCTCGGTCCCCAGCGCGTCCAGCAGTTCGTACGCCGACCGGCCCGCCACGGGCAGCTCCTCGGGCGCGACGCCCCACACGGCGGCCACGTGCCGCCGCGCGGCCTCGTCGTCGAGGCGCCGGTATCCCGGCAGCTGATCGGCCTTCTGCCCGTGCTCGCGGCCCCCCTGCCCGTTGCCCTGGCCGGTCAGGCACCCGTAGCCGGATCCCGCCCGGCCCGGCAGCCCCAGGGCGAGCGCCAGGTTGATCCAGCCCGACACCGTGTCCACACCGGACGCGTGCTGCTCGGTCCCTCGCCCGGTGAGGAGATACACGCTGCGCGCCCCGGCCAGCAGCTCGGCGGCGGCCCGCTGGTCGGCACCGGCCACCCCGGTGACCCGCTCGGCCTCCTCGGGACGCCAGCGGGCGGCGATCCGCCAGGCCTCCGCGAATCCCGCGGTCCGCGCGCCGGTGTAGTCGCGCCGCAGGTGGCCTCCTGCGACGACCGCGTGCAGCATGCCGAGTGCCAGGGCCAGGTCCGTGCCGGGGCGGGGCGCCAGATGCAGCGTCGCCAGTTCGGCGGTCGCGGTACGCCGGGGATCCACCACGATGAGGCCGCCGCGCTCCCTGGCCCGGCGCAGGTGCCGGACGAGCGGCGGCATCGTCTCGGCGACGTTGGCCCCCACCAGCATGACCACATCCGCGTCGCGGAGGTCGGTGACCGGAAACGGCAGCCCTCGGTCGAGGCCGAAGGCACGGATCCCCGCCGCCGCGGCGGACGACATGCAGAACCGGCCGTTGTAGTCGATCTGCGAGGTGCGCAGGGCGACCCTGGCGAATTTGCCGAGGAGGTAGGCCTTCTCGTTGGTGAGCCCGCCGCCGCCGAAGACGGCGACCGCGTCCCGTCCATGTCTGTCCTGCAGGTCCCTGATCCGCCCCGCCACCAGGTCCAGGGCCTCGTCCCAGCCGGTCGGCCGCAACGGTGCCCCGCGACGATGGCGGACCAGGGGCTCTCTGAGCCGGTCCCGGGTGTCGAGCAGCGCCGCCGCCGTCCACCCCTTCTGGCACAGCGCGCCCTCGTTCACCGGGAAGTCCCGCGGGCCCACCCGTGCCCCGGGCGCCTGCGGGGTCAGCGCCATCCCGCACTGCAGGGCGCAGTACGGGCAGTGGGTCGCGACGGCCGTGTTCATCAGACTTCCTTGAGTGTGGAGACCCCTGCCTTTCAGGCAGGGGAGGAAACACGGCATATCACCACGAAATCGAACACAAGTTCGATTTTTGGCGAGTCGTGTGGTAGAAGGTGGGGCATGGCGCGGATCGTGAAGAGGGCCTACCGGCACCGCTTCTACCCGACCCCCGGGCAGGCCGACGAGCTCGCCCGGACGTTCGGGTGCGTGCGCCTGGTCTACAACAAGGCCCTGGAGGAACGCACCCGCGCCTACCGGCTGGAGGGGCGCCGCGTCTCCTATGCGGAGTCGTCGGCCGCGCTGACGGCATGGAAACGCGACGGCGAGTACGGCTTCCTGGCGGAGGTGTCGTCGGTCCCGCTGCAGCAGGCACTGCGGCACCTGCAGGCGGCGTTCACGAACTTTTTCGCCAAGCGCGCCCAGTATCCGGTCTTCAAGAGCAGGAAAAAGGCGCGGGCCTCGGCCGAGTACACCCGCTCGGCCTTCCGCTGGCGCGACGGCCGCCTGACCCTGGCGAAGATGAACGAGCCGCTGGACATCGTGTGGTCGCGTCCGCTGCCGGACGGTGCGCAGCCGTCCACGGTCACGGTGAGCAGGGACGCGGCGGGGCGCTGGTTCGTCTCCCTCCTGGTCGAGGAGAAGATCTCCCCACTGCCACCATCCGCGCACTCGGTGGGCCTGGACGCCGGGATCACCGCTTTGGTGACGCTGTCCACCGGTGAGAAGATCGCCAACCCCCGGCACGAGCGGGCCGATCGGCGCCTGCTGGCCAAAGCCCAGCGGGCGCTGGCCCGCAAGGCCAAGGGGTCGGCCAACCGGGCCAAAGCCCGCCTCAAGGTCGCGCGGGTGCACGCCCGGATCGCCGACCGCCGCCGGGACCACCTGCACCAGGTCACCACTCGTCTCGTCCGTGAGAACCAAACGGTCGTGATCGAGGACCTCACCGTCCGCAACATGGTCAAAAACCGCGGCCTGGCCCGCGCCATCTCGGACGCGTCCTGGCGAGAACTGCGGTCCATGCTGGAGTACAAG
>NZ_JBFBCE010000009.1:0-53476 GCF_040689595.1 Streptosporangium sp. NPDC051023
GGCCCCGGGCCGGGGGGGCGCCCGCGCGCGGACGCCCGCCGGGTCGGCTCGGCGATCTCGCCCCGTGCCCGGGGCGCCGGGATGCTCAGGAGACGGAGAAGTACGCCGTCGCGGTGACGCCGTTCAGCTTGACGGTTTTGCTCCACGAGCCGATGTGCGAATAGAGCCACGGCCCGCCGTATCCCGTCCAGTTTCCATAGGCGTCGGTGTAGTGGCCGTAGAAGGTATCCACCTCGCCCGTCGACGGGCCGTTCTGGGTGCTGGACCAGTAAATCGGTGTGTACGGCGGGCCCGTGACGCTGTAGTACGGGTACTCGCCGACGTAGTAACTGCTCTTGTCCATCCAGAGCCGGACCGGGTAGACGGTTGCCGGGGTTTTCGCGGTGACCGTGCTCGCGTTGACCGTCCCCGCCTGAATCCCGACGAGTACGGCCGCCATCGTGACGATGAGCGCGAGCCAGTGGATGTGGTGCCGTGCGCGTACCGTGCCTTTCATCATGAGAGAGCTCCTCTGCGCTTGACGACGCCATCAGCAGCTCACACCTGCTCGTGCTCGTCCAGGCCGAATCCAGTCACCTCAGCGCAATCTTCATCGCACCTGGTCGCCGGGATGAGTCGGCACGCGGTCTCATAAGCGCCCACGTGGAGGTGGTGCGCCGACGACGTCGCGAAGGCCCGTGGCCTGGCGATGGGGCCGAAGACCACCTGCAACCACCATCCAATTCGTACCTATGTGTTATTTTTTGAGGCTTTCCTTGCCTTAGTGGTGGTGGTTGCGGGCAGCACGGTTTCATGGCAGACCTTCCCTTTCAGGATCGGACCGACTTCGACAACGCGGAGCGGGGTTTCGTCGCGAAACTCACCCCCGCGCTGATCAAAGGGGCCGACGGCGAAGTCGTCTGGGACAACGACTCCTAACAGCCCGCACGACAATCCTGTGGAACGCATCTGGGCCGCGCTCAAGGCCTTCATCGCCAACACGGCGGTCAGCTGGCCCGGCCGTCTTAGACAGATCCACGCCTTCTTCCGTGCCCGCTCACCTGATCAGATGCTCACCGCAGCTGCACCCTGGACCAGCCCCTGGCTCCCCGCCGGTTACAAGCGGAACTTCTGGAATGCCGCTTAGGACCTACCGATTAATAACTTGCGTGCTCACACGGCTTCCACCGAGGTCAGCGCGCTGGAAACAAGCAAGTTATTTCTCTGCGAGCTCTTAGAAGCACTCGTGCTCGCCGCGCAGCACCTTCAGCCCGAGGTCGGGCAGGCTCAACGTCGCGGCCGTCACCGCCCACGCGCTCAGCCTGGTGTTGCGCAGCGTGAACGTGCTGCTCTGGCCGCCGAAGCTGCCGGCCGGGCCTCTGGCGGCGGGGACTCCGTCCAGGGTGCTGGCGTCGCGGCCCAGCTCGACGTCTCGCAGGGTGGCCGCGCTCTGCGCCGCCGCCACGTCGATCACCAGGTCCTCGATCGTCACCTCGTTGCCGTCCCGGCCGCCGGTGATCCTGATCGTGATCCTGATCGTGATCGTGCCCGCGGGGGTACTCACCAGCGCGCTCGTGCACAGGTCGGTGGCCACCGCGCGCCGGACGCCGGTCACGATGACCGGGATGACCTGGCCCTTCTTGGTGCGCACCACGCCGCCGGCCAGAGTGAAGTCCTGGGGTCCGCTGTATTCGCGTTCCATCCCCGACAGCGCGGCCAGCACGGTGAACACGACCCCGGAGGGGTCGTGGGAGCCCTGCAGGTCGCCGGACAGGAACTCCAGGCCGACGTCGGCGGCACGCAGGTCTTCGGCGAGTTCGATCAGGGCCAGGCCGCGGCCGAGGCGCTTGTGCTCGTGAACCACCAAGGTGACCGCGACGCCGGCGGCGCGGATCTGGCGGGCCAGAGCGACGGCGGCCTGGAGTTCGGGCCGGGCGGTGGCGCGGGTGGAGAGCTTTTCGGAGAAGATCTGGGTGATGCCTGCCGCGGCGAGGGCATCCAGCTGGGTGTCCAGGGACTGGCACAGGGTCGAAGCGCGGCGTAGCCAATCTTGGCGTGCCCGGAGGTGCTGGTGTCGGCGGCCGCGGGGCGGGGCAGCTCGGCCCACGCGGTGCCCGGCTTGCGCAGGAGCGGGGTCGGCACGGTGAGCGTCTTGGCGAGGGAGGGCACCAGCCGGAAGCGGGCGGTGTGGTATTGGGTGGCGACCTTGCCCCTGGCGGTCCGGCACGGGGATCCAGCCGGGGCGGCGCAGGAGGACATGGGGCAGTCGCAGGCCTCCACGCGCAGGAAGTCGTCGTCCATCCCCGGATCGTTTCATGGGGCCAGGGCTATGAACCGACCTATGAAACGAATTCCGGAGAAGAACACCCTGGACGGGCGGGGCCCGCGCCGGTGTTTCACAGGCGGTCGCCTGTGAAACACCGAGACGACTACCCACCATGATCGTTCTCAGCGATAATCGCTGTCCGCCGGTTCCTCAACCCCGCATCCAGCCAGATGTGCCATGACCTCAGCCCTTGATGAACCGGCGGGTCATGTAGCGGCGGACCGGCGGGAGCGCGGCCAGGCGCAGCGGCAGCAGGCTCAGCCACAGCAGCAGCGGGCTGGTGGGGGCGTAGACGCCTTTGACCCGGCGGCCGAGTTTCTGCTTGCGTTCGGCTTCGGGCCGGATGGCGGCCTCCCACGCGGCCAGCGCGGCGGGGAGGTCGCCGGGGTGGGCGGCCAGTTCGGTGCCGAGACGGTCGGCGCCCCCGACGGCCAGGGAGGAGCCGTACCCGGCGAACAGGGTGACGCACCAGGCTGCGTCACCCAGCAGAACCACCCGCCCCTTGCTCCAGGACGGTGCGACGACCTGGCTGATGGTGTCGAAGTAGACCGAATCGGCCCGCTGGAGTCCGGCCAGGGCTTCGGGGATGACCCAGCCGAGGTCGCCGTAGACGCGGTGCAGTTCGGTGGTTACGTCCTCGCCGGGGCGGGCGTGGTCGGTGCGGTAGCCGAAGAAGGCGACATTGCGGCCGTCGGGGATACTGATCACCGCGGCGGTACGGCCACCGGACGACAGCGTGCCGGTGGCGCCGGGCGCGATGGTGGCGGGCCGCTTGTCGAGCATGAAGACGGCGACCTTGTGCTCCAGATTGAGCAGGAAGTCCTCCTCCGGGCCGAACAGCAGCGCGCGGGTGGCCGAGTGCAGGCCGTCGGCACCGACCAGCAGGTCGCCCTCCTCGACCGTGCCGTCGGTCAGGGTCACGCGCACGGCGTGCTCGTCCTGGTCGACGGCAGTCAGGGTGGCGCCGAAGCGGATCTCGGTGTGGCCCTCGGCCTTCTCATAGAGGACGCTTTCGAGGTCGCCGCGCAGGATGGTGATCGAGCGGGGACCGGTGGTGGCCGCGATGGTGGCGCGATCGAGGGCGAAGCGGCGTTCGCCGTTCGGCTTGTGGTAGACGAGTTCGTCGGTGACGAAACCCTTGGCGAGCAGGTCATCCACGATGCCCATGTGTTCGGCGGCGTCGTAGCCGATGCCGCCGAAGGTGACCGCGTAGCCGCCACCCCGCCGGGCTGGGGCGCGTTCGACGATGAGGGTGTCCCAGCCGATCTGGTGCAGGCGAAGGGCGGTGGCCAGGCCGGCGATGCCGGCTCCGATGATGATGGCGCGCATGAGAGTCGTGTCTTCCTTAACGTGCGAGGTGGTCGAGGAGCCGCTGTTCGGCGGAGGCGTCCAGCCAGGTGTCGGGTGAGGGGGCGTCGGCGCGGGGTGCCGGGTCGCCTTCGCTCTGGAGCCAGGCCCAGGTGTCGGCCAGGGTGTCGCGCAGCGGGCGGGTGGTGAGGCCTTCGGCCAGGGCGGCGCTGACGTCGGCGTCGTGCATGCCGCTCGGCGCGCTGCCGTCCGGCAGGCGGAGCCCGAACTCCATGCCGAGCGGCAGCCCATGCTGGAGGAGCAGTTCCGGCTGGGCCCACACCAGTTCGGTGTCGAAGCCGGTGACCTCCAGCATGGTGGTGAGCAGGTCGCCGAGGGTGATCGCGCCGGGCGGGCCGGTCGTGGTGAAGGCGCCGGCCAGGCCGCGTTCGGCGGCCTGGAGCATCCAGGTGGCCAGGTCCCGGGCGTCGAGGTACTGCAGTGGCGTCTGGGCGGGGGCGGGGGCCAGGACGCGCCCGCCTTTCTCCAGGCGGCGCAGCCACCACGGGATGCGGCCGACATCCTCGTACGGGCCGAGGATCATCCCCGCTCTGGCCAGCAGCGCCGCGCCGGGGAAGGATTCGGTGACGGCGAGTTCGCCGCCGCGCTTGGCGGCGGCGTAGTCGGCGTCGTCGGTGCTGGCGGGGTCGCCGTCGACCAGGGGCGCCTGCTCGTCGGCGCCCTCGGGCCAGGGCCAGCGGTGGACGCCTCGGCTGGAGACGTAGCCGTAGTGCCCGGCTCGGCCGGACAGTAGGCGGGCGCTGTCGCGCACCACCCGCGGCGCCCAGGCCCAGGTGTCGACGACCGCGTCCCACTCCCTGAGGCCCAGCGCCAGCCGTACGGTCTCGGGGTCGGTGCGGTCGGCGATGAGCGCCTCCACCTCGGGAGCGGGGTCGCGGCTGAGCCCGCGGTTGAGCGTGCTCACCTCATCGCCGCGCTCCAGGGCGGTCTCCACGACGGCGCGGCCGACGTGGTGGGTGCCGCCGAGAACAAGCAGTTTCATGATGCTCCTGAGGTGAGGGGCAGCCAGAGGGCTGACGCGTGCTGATGGTCGTGAAAGACTTCATGCTTTGAGGTGCGCAGGCTCGTACCGGTCGCGAGCGGTTCGCCAGCTCCGGGGTTGCGGCCGAAGCGCGGGTGAGCGCCGCTGGAGACCTGCAGCCGGATGCGGTGTCCGCACCGGAAGCGGTGGGCCATCGGCCATAGGGGGATGTCGGCCACCCGGATGTCGCCGGGGTCGCGTAGGCGGACGATGCCGTCGCACACGTTGACCGACCGGCCGCGCGCGTCCACATCGCACAACCGGGCGAAGTAGTCGACGTAGGGGTTGGCCGAGCGCGCGTGCAACGTCACGCGGGCCGGACCGACGGCCTCGACGTCCTCGGTCAGGGGCGCGGTGGTCGCTGCTCTCCCAGTACGGCTCGCCGGGCCCGTGCCGGATCCAGTCTCGGAACCAGGGCACGGGGTGACCGGTCAGCACCTGATCGGCCTCCTGCAGCGGAAGGGCGAGCGTGGCGCGCGACAGCCGCCGCGCGGCACCGACCAGTCCGGCCATTTGGCGGGTGATGCCGTAGCCGCCGGTGAACATCCGCTCCACCAGCTGCACCCAGCCCAGCGCGTTCCCCGTCGCGAACGCCCCGCCGGGGTACATGAAGCCTTCGGCGAAGCTGGACGGCGCGTCCTGGATGAGCGCGACCTTCCATTGAGCAGGGTCATGGCCGGTCACCTTCCTGGTTCCTGACGATGTGGATGAGCTGTCACATCGCCGACCAGGCTTCCCGGCACACCATCGAACCTCCCGGGGAGAGGCCGATACGAGGACTATACCGACTTTTCAGAAATTTCTAAACACTCGGAGTGTTCGATATCCTGCTTCCCCGAGGAGGCCATGTGAACGACAGGTATGAGCAGTGGCAGGCGGCCGAGCGGCTGGCCCTGACGCTGATCGAGGGCGGGCTGCAGCGCATGTCCGCGCGCACGTTGGCGGTCTTCCTGTTCACCGACCGGGACAGCGTCACCGCCGGTGAGATCGCCGAGCGGCTGGAGGCCAGCGCCGGCTCGGTCTCCGGCGCGATCAAATCCCTGCTGACGGTCGGCCTGATCGAACGCCTGCCCGCCCCCGGCAGCCGCCGCGAGCACTACCGCCTCCGCGACGACGCCTGGGCCACCCTGTTCACCAGCCAGAACACCGTCATCCAGGCCATGCTCCAGGCCGCGGCAGACGGGATCGCCGCCACTGAAAACGGCGACCCCGCCCACCAGCGCCTGGCCCAGATGCACGCCTTCTACGAATTCCTGCTCGGCGAGCTCCCCGCCCTACTGCACCGCTGGCACCAGCAGAGCGGCTGACCCAGCACTGAGACTCGAGAAGCGGTAGCCGCGCTCAGCCTGGGGCGAGGAATTCGCGGATCTTGGTGGCGATGCGGGGGTAGTCAGGGCTGAACCAGATCATGTGGCTGTCGGCCCTGCTGTCCACCAGTTCGGCGTTCGGCAGGACCGACGCCAAGGACTCGGCGTGGGCGAAGGGCACCGACCGGTCGTGGCGGGTGGCGATGACCAGCGCGCTCTGGCTGACCTGTGCGGCGCAGTCGGGCACGGGGAGCATGTCGGCGACGAAGCCGTGGCCCGAGCGCATCCTGGTGAACAGCCCCGCCAGCGTGGCGCGTTCGGCCGGGGACAGGCCCGCCAGGACCTGGCGCGCTGGCAGGGCCGACAGGCTACGCAGCAGCAGGCGCAGCCCCAGGGACGGTGTGAGACGGATCAGGGACCGCATGATCGCCCAGGTGCCAGCCTCGATCTGGGCGTTGAACACCGCCCGGCCGCCCAGCCGGGTCAGCCTGTCGGGCCAGGGCAGGAATCCGACCGCGCTCTGCAGGATGACGCGCTCGACCAGGTGCGGGTGGCGGGCGGCCATGGTCAGAGCGGTGCGGCCGCCGGCCGAGATACCCACGACCGCGGCGAGGCGTTCGATGCCCAAGCTCTGGCACAGCTGCGCGGCGGCGTCGGCGAAGCCTGCCGGCGTCGTGCCCGTGGTCAGCGGCGTACGCCCGTAGCCGGGGCGCGAGGGCGCCAGCACCCTGAAACCGGCGTCGGCGAAGACCTCCTCGCCCAGAGCGAGCCCCGCCCGCATGTGACCGCCGTGGAACACCAGGACCGCCCTGTGGCCGTCGCCCTCCAGCCGGTACTCCACCGGGCCCGCCGGCGTGCGCGCGACGGCGGTCGCACGTTCGGAAAGGGCGGCGAGGGATGCGGACATCAAGACTCCCTCTTGCAGGCAAGCCAGTCACACCCGGCCGGAATCGGGGTCTCCGCGGGACATCTCGACGGTGGAACGCGGCGGCAGCTCACGAGCCCGGGCAAGCAGCACGTCAAGCCAGTCCGGCCGGGCAGGTCCTGGTCGGCCAGCAGCCGGGCGGCTTCGATCGCCGCGGTGTCCAAGGCGATCGCAGGGAGGTCGGTGAGCAGGTCGCGAGCACGCATGGCGGGCGCCTTTCCGGGATGGACGGCAGAATTGCCGACCAGGCTTCCCGGCGCACCTGTAGGGAACCTACCAGCGAGCGTTAAGATCGGCGAGAGCGCCGTACCTTGTTCAAGCCTCGGCCTGCTGCCCGAAACGCCCCACCACGATCCCCAGTGCTCGTCTCTGGCCTGCTTGCCGTCTACGCCGCTTCGGCCAAGGCGGTGAAGTCGATTACGGGTAGGTCGGGGTCGAAGTCGTCGGGGCGCAGGCACAGCACGTCGGTGGCATACAGGCCGAACCGGCTGATGTGGGCGGTCAGGTAGGGCGACAGCTGCGCGATGTCGGCGGCGGTGATGTCCTGGCCCTGTTCGGGCTGCCAGCCCTCGGCCAGCAGTTGGCGCAGCACGTCGGTCATGTCGAGGGCTGTGTGGAAGAGCACGCAGTTGGCCAGCAGGGAGTTGAATTTGATCATCTTCTCCTGCTCGGCCGGGTCGTTGTCGGCGATGACGCCGTCGTTGCCGAAGCGCAGCCAGCCGGAGAAGCCGTTGAAGCCTTCGACCTTGTTGGTGACCGCGGTGATGCGCCTGCGCAGTGCCGGGTCGGCGAGAAAACGAAGCAGCGCCACCGTGCGCACGCTACGCCCGACCTCGCGAAAGGCCCGGTAGATCTCGTTCTTGCGGGAGTGGGAGCCCAGCCGGCGCAGCAGGGTGACGGAGTTGAGGCGACCCTCGCGGATGGAGATCGCCACCCGCATGAGGTCGGGCCACATCTTTTCGATCAGCTCCCAGCCGATGACGTTGCGGTTCCCGCTCTCACCGCGGAACAGGGAGTCGATGTGGTGGTAGGTGACCTGGTCGGTGTGCTGAAAGAAGGTCAGACCCTTCCAGTTGCGGATACGCGGCATCAGATCGAACCCGAACAAATGCGCCAAAGTGAAGACCGGGAACGACTGACCTTGCGTGTCGGCGTGCACGGTCTTGGGCTGGACCTCGGAGGCGTTGGCCAGCAGCCCGTCGATGATGTAGATCGCCTCTAAATGCGCCATCACGAGGGAAGTAAGCGAATCGCACCAGTTCTTACAGCCCGAGGGGAATGTGTGTTGCCCGTCCCGTGTCTCCTGCATCTTGTCCTCGATCCCACCCGGAGGAGCGAGGGATCATCGTTTTGCTCCTCCGATTAGGCAGCGCCGCAGTCCTCCTCCTCTACGCCGAAGCCGGCTTGTCGGGATCGAGGTGGCGGTAGATCGTGGCGCGGCTGACGCCCAGCCGGTCAGCGATCTGCTGGACGGTGTAGCGGCGCTTGCCATCATCGCCCTTCATTTCGCATTCGGCCAAGATCAAAGTGGGGCTCGTCCGAGAAGCCGCTCGTTTGGGGCTCATGACACGTTTCTTACCGGCACCCCTACAAGGCTGGGCGCTGTCTCTGCCGGCCTGGCTATGCGAGATCGGCGAGGAGCGCTTCAAGCGCACTGGTCAGAGCCTCGGAGTTGGCCTGGTCGAACCATGTGGTGCGGATGCGCTCGTTGTTTCCGTTCGGCGTCTCGTGGTCGGCTGCGAGTCGGTCCAGGGAGCGGGTCTCGTCGCCCAGAGAGCGTCCGACGCCCTGGAAGAGGCTGCGGACGTAGCGGTCGGCGTCGTCGGGGGCGATGCCGTGGTCGGCGGTCCATGAGGCGAGCGTGACGAGATACGCGTAGTGGGTGGAGAGCGTCCCGGTCACCGCGGACAGGACGTTGAAGGCGGCCTCGTCCGCGACGGGGAGTACCCCGCCCATCCGTGCGAAGAAGGAGTCCACCTGCGGGTGCGAAGGGTGCACCACCGTGACGGAGCGGCGTTCGCGGATGGCCGGCAGGGGGATGGCGCGGACCAGCGGGGCGTTAGTGCCGAGCGTTTGGCGCAGATCGTGGTTGCCGACGCCGGCCATCACGTTGACCACGATCTTCTCATCGCCCACCCGCACTCCGGCCAGGGCTGCGTGCCAATCCTGGCGGCGCACCGCGATTATCACCATCTCGGAGCGATCCACCACCTCCTGGTTGTCGGCACACACCTCGATGCCCTCGTAATGCTGGGCCAGTTCCGCAGCCGTGCGGGCTCCTCTTGGGGAGAGGAACACCTCCGGGGACGTGCCGCCTCCATGGCGCAGGCCCGTCACGATGGCACGGCCGATCTCGCCGACGCCGATGATGCCGATGCGTTTCACTGTGTCTTCCTCCATGGCGTGTCGTGATCATGCCCCGGGTCGGTCGGGCTCTGTGTCGTCGAGCCGGCGCTGCGGCCACCGCGATGCCCGCGGCACCGCCCCGGATCCCTTCGCGTGTTCAGGGGCGGGGCTGTGGCTCGGGTCAGTATCACCGAGATGGTTGCCGCCCGCCCGTCACGTGCGGATTATGCCGTGCGCCGGCGCCATACGGCTCCCGCTCCCGCCGCGCCCGAACCTGCCCTCCACCCGACCGTCTCCGACACGAACACGATCAAGCAGAAACCCCGCCCAACCAACCACATTCACCACACCGAAACGATCGCCAATCGTAATCGCGACCTCTCACTCCGCTACCTGGCGGCTGAGGACATCTTCGGGAACGGAAGGACCGTCACCGAACCGTCGTCAACCCGCCGGACTATCGCCAAAATCCGGTCCGATCCTCCTCGCGGGCCGATAATGCTCCGCCATCAGGCAGGAAGCCTAGGACCCGGGCGTTCCGGAAATCTGACCGCCGAGGCCCAATCCTCGTGGCCAGACAGACACCTTCTCATTCTTCGTAATGAACTGACTACCCATGGTAACTATGATGCTCAGCGAACCACCTTAATCAGCAACGAGCAGGGAAGGCGAGGGTCTCATCATGAAATCAGGCAACCACACGGCACGGGCCGCCACGGCCGCCACCGTCCTCGGGCTGCTGTGCGCGGGATTCACCGCACCAGCACCCTCCACACCGGCCGAGTCCGTCACGGTCTCCGCGATCGGGCACGCCACCGCCCTGCAACGCGCGGCCGACCAGTGCGGCGGCGGCGAGATCTGCTTCTGGCGTGACCGAAACTACCGGGGCACACCATGGCGCTGGACACCCGCGAGCGGCTACCGCAACATGCCCGCTTACCTCCACGACCACGTCTACTCCTTCTACTCCAACGCCACGGGATGCTTCATCGACTGGGCTCCCGAGGAGCGCCGCAGGGTGACACCGGGCGACTATGCCAGGGCCTACGACACCAACTTCGGCACCAGGATCGATGCCGTGGACACCTCGTGCTGACCCGCTGACCCGTCTGGCCGGACGGGAGGGACGCGCCGCCGCATGCGGCCGCGCCCCGCGTCCGCCCAGAGGGCGCGGGGCGGCCTTTGATCTAGGTGATTAGGTCTGGATTTCGAGGATACTAGGACATAAACCCGACATCTTTACAATGTAGATCATATAGCTGGAGCGGGCCTCGAGCCCGTGGCTGCCGGGGCAGCGCCAGGGGTGGTTCTCAAGGCTGGAGCGCGGGCTCCGGCACCTGCTCCTCGAGCCAGTCGCGGACCGCGGGATAGGTCCGCTGCGCGATCAGCCGCTGCCCCGCGGCGTTCGGGTGGAAGAAGTCCCACTTGCTGACGTGGTTCAAGGTGAACGGGCAGTCGAACAGGGCGTTGCCGTCGAACCTGCAGGCTGGGCCGTACGCGGCGCAGACCCTGGCCAAAGCGGCGTTGTAGCTCATGACCCGGGCACGCACCCGGTCACGGCGGGCCTGGTCGGCCGGGGCGACCGAGGTAGGCCTGGCCAGCATGGTGGGGCAGATCCTGCCGACCGCCCAGAACCCGCGCGCCGCCAGGTTGTCCTTTCCGACCCGCCACAGCCGCTTGAGGTCGGGGATGCTGGCCACGAACACCCTGCCGCCGGGACGCCCCGTCCTGAACGCGGCCAGTGCCTCGGCCACCCGCCTTTCGTAGACGGCCACCGGTGTCATCTGCCGCTCCTCGGACACGCACGCGTCCTGAGCTCCGATCAGAACCGTCACGTAGTCGGCGTCCCGCTCGACCGCCTCGGCGACCTGACCGGCCAGGGCTGCACTGGTCGCCCCCGGGACCGCGAGGTTCACGTTGTGCCCGAGGGGCCCAGCGCCCAGGTCGAGCAGTCTCAGGTAGTGGCTCTGGACACCGGGCTCGTCACCCGCGGACCAGGACCGAGAAAGGCATGTGACGTACCAACCGCAGGCGTTGAACCCCGCGCTGATCGAGTCGCCGAGCGCGGCCATCACCGCGGGGCGCCACGGCTCCCCCGCGATCGCCGCCGAGGGGGCAGCCCACAGGGCCGCGAACACGGTCGCCGCTGTGAATGCAGTCACAGTCCTACCGGACATGACACCTCCGCCTGAGAGATCACCTGTGCTTCGGATGTATCACCGCAGGACAGCGTGGCGCCCATCGTTGACCCAGTGCCTTGGTTTTCTTGACAGAGCGTGGCGGCCGTGCTGACCGAGGACCGGGCGCCGAACACGTTCAGTTTGCGGCATAGAGTGTTCCGGGTGAGTGTCGCGCTCGGATTGACCCGTCCCCTCGCGGTGAGAACCGCACTTGTCGACGACCCCGGTGACCTGCTCTCGCGGCTCCCCGAGGTCGCCCCATACGCCTGGGTCAGGCATGGTGAGGGCCTGGTCGCCTGGGGAGAAGCCGCCAGGGTGGCCGTTCCCCCCGGCCCAGGACGTTTCGACTGGGCTCGCGACTGGCTGTCGGCGACCTTCGGCGAGGCCCACATCGACGACGGCGTCGGCGTCCCCGGCTCCGGCCCCGTCGCCTTCGGCTCCTTCGCCTTCGACCCGGACGCCCACGGCTCGGTCCTCGTCGTCCCCCAGATCATCCTGGCCCGCCGCCAGGGGCTCGCCTGGCTGACCATCGTCGGTGAGGAACGGCTCGACCTGGTCACGGTTCCGCGCGCACCGGGCAGGATCCGGTACGGCGACGGAAGCCTGACCGCTCCCGAATGGGAACACGCCGTGGCGCGAGCCGTACGACAGATCAGGTCGGGCCGTCTGGAGAAGGCCGTGCTCGCCCGGGACTTGACCGCGACCGCCGAGCGGGCGATCGACGTCCGCGTGCTGCTGGCCCGCCTGGCGGACCGCTACCCGGAGTGTTACACCTTCTCCTGCGCCGGTCTGGTCGGCGCGACCCCCGAGCTACTGGTCAGGCACACCGGCGAGACGATCGAGTCGCTGGTGCTGGCGGGCACGACCCCTCGGGGCACGGACGAGGCCGACGACATAAGGCGCGGTGCGGCGCTGCTCGCCTCTGAGAAGGACCGTCACGAGCACGCCTGCGCAATCGAGTCGGTTCGCGAGGCGCTAACCCCGCTCTGCTCGGAGCTGAAGGTGCCCGAGGAGCCCGAGCTGCTGCTGCTGTCGAACGTCCAGCACCTGGCCAGCCCGGTGACCGGGCGCCTGGCCGCAGGAGCTTCGGTCCTCGACGTGGTCGCCGCCATGCATCCGACGGCCGCCGTCGGCGGCACGCCGACGCGCACGGCGCTGGAGGTCATCCGCGAGCTGGAGGGCATGGACCGCGCGGGCTACGCGGGCCCGGTCGGCTGGATCGACGCCAGAGGCGACGGCGAGTGGGGCATCGCGTTGCGGTGCGCGCAGATCGAGGGCCCTCGGGCCCGCCTGTTCGCCGGCTGCGGCATCATGGGCGACTCGGTGCCCGCCGCAGAGCTCGCCGAGGCCCAGGCCAAGCTCCGGGTGATGCAGTACGCCCTGGAGGGCTGAACCCACGCGAAATTCACGACTCAACCGCGGACAGATGTCAGAAACCCGTCCGCGGCTCCGGCGTCCCCCGGCAACAGGCACCGAGTGGGTGCCGGGGCATGACGAGCATCCGAACGAAAAGTCCCGTTAGCGGGTAGTACCCGCTAACTATTTGATCTTCCGCTCGTCCTGCTTGCTGGACCTGCCCTACCTTCGGCGTCTACGCCGGCGCCCAACCCGACCTCGGCCCCGCCGGTGTCCGGCAGCTCCGCAACCCCGATGAGCCGGATGCTGTGCACCCTGCCCTGGCTCGGGTTCGTGCCCAATGATGTGACCGCGGCGGCGGCGCGGGTGGCCGAGCGGCTCGAGGTGACCCCGGCGACACTGAGGCTGTACGGCAAGCGCGATCAGACCCGCTCGGATCATCTGGGCCTGATCGCCAAGTATCTGGAGTGGCAGACAGCTCCGGCGGCCAGCCAGGCGATGAAAAAGCTGGAGCAGTTCCTGCTGAACCGGGCGGTGGAGCACGACTCGCCGACGCTCTCGGTGGCGGCACCATGAGCTCATCAGATGGCCAGCGGTTCCCGTACGCGGCAAGCCCCTGAGCGGGCCGGACCTGCTGCGGATGGCCGGGGCGCTGAAGTACGGCATGGAGGCGGAGCTGGCCAAGCTCGACACCAGCGGCTGGCGGCCGTTGCGCCCCGCGCAGTTGCGCGAGCTGGGAATGACGCCCTGAGTCGCCCCCGGCGCGAGCTTCGATCTGCGGTGATGGCCGACGCGGCGCGTCCGGGTGTACGAGCCGGCCGCGCCCGCTTCGAAGGCCGCTGCCCCCCAGCCATCTCGATAGAACCAATTTAAAATGAGTTACCCCGTTTACTGGACAATCCCCGCACGCTATGGCCAGCAGTCGAGCAAATAGTCAGTGGCCGGAGAGATACATGATGAGAATTGAGATGTCCATCTCGTTGCGCGAAGCGGCATTTCATGCCCTTGCCAGCGGAGTCGACCTGCTGCTGACCCTGCTGACCTGGGTGGACCGTCTTGGACGGCGGAACGAGTGCGTGACTTCGGCCAGCGAAGGTGGCCGTTTCGACTTTTCCAGCGAATGCGGGCGACGTGTGTGGGGAAAAGCGTTTACGGCAGGCCGTTAGAGTCAACTCCATGGAATGGAATTTTCAGGCGGCCGAAGACCTCGCAGCTGCATTGCGTGCCGGTGAAGTGAGCTCGGTGGAACTGACCGACGAGACGATCGCCCGTATCGAGCAGGACGACAAGGTGATCAACGCTATTTGCGTGCCAGACTTCGACCGTGCGCGGGCCGCCGCGCGCGGTGCTGACCAGGCACGCGCGCGTGGTGAGGACCGGCCGCTGCTCGGCATTCCGGTGACGGTCAAGGAGTCGTACAACATCGCTGGGCTGCCCACGACCTGGGGCATGCCACCGCACCGGAACCATATGCCGGCCGAGGACGCGGTACAGGTGTCGCGGCTCAAGACCGCGGGCGCGGTAGTGCTCGGCAAGACCAATGTGCCGTTGGGGCTGCAAGATATACAGAGCTTCAACGAGATCTACGGCACCACCACCAACCCGTGGGATCACGGTCGCACGCCGGGCGGATCCTCCGGTGGGTCGGCGGCGGCCCTGGCATCCGGGTTCGGCGCGCTGTCCATCGGCTCCGACATCGCCGGCTCGCTGCGCACCCCCGCGCATTTCTGCGGCGTCTACGCGCACAAGCCGACGCTCGGACTGGCGGCTAACCGCGGTATGGTCCCGCCGTCCGAGCCGGCATTGCCGGCCGACCTCGACCTCGCCGTCGTCGGTCCGATGGCGCGCACCGCCCGCGACCTCACGCTCCTGCTCGACGTCATGGCCGGGCCGGACCCGCTGACGCTCGGCGTGGCGCACCGTTTGGCACTGCCGCCCGCCCGCCACGAGCGACTCTGCGATTTCCGGGTCTTGGTCCTCGACGAGCATCCGCTTGTTCCGACCGGGTCCGCCGTGCGGGCGGGCGTGAACCGGGTGGCCACCGCGCTCGTCGACGGCGGCGCCCGCGTCGGACGGCACAGTCCGCTGCTGCCCGATCTGACCGAAGCCGCGACGCTCTACATGCAGTTGCTGATTTCGGGCTCCGTTGCGCGTTTTCCCATTGAATCGCACGAGCAGCTGCGGACCCGCGCCGCCGGACTGAGCGCGGACAACCAGAGTCTTGACGCCGTGCGGCTGCGCGCCATGGTGTTCGGTCACCGCGACTGGCTTGAAGCGAACAACCGCCGCGAGGTCCACCGCCACGGCTGGCGGCAGCTGTTCGCCGAGTTCGACGCCGTGGTGTGCCCGATCACGCCGACGCCCGCGTTCCCGCACGACCACGACCCCAATCCGTTGGAACGGCGCATCGACATCGACGGCGTCGAGTACCCGTACTTCGACCAGCTCGTCTGGGCCGGCCTGGCCACCATGCCCGGCCTGCCCGCCACCGCCGTACCAGCGGGTCGGTCTCCCGAGGGCCTGCCGGTGGGAGTGCAGCTCATCGGTCCGATGTTCGAGGACCGCACCCCGCTGCGGCTGGCCGAACTGCTCGAGCAGAAGATCGGCGGCTTCCACGCACCGAAATAGAGCATATTGCCGGGTATCCGTCGAGGACGAGGTACGTATCAGTCTCCTTCCGGCACAGGAAATCCACAGTGCCGGCCATCTGGCCCTGGCCGAGCTCGCCGAACAACTGCGCGCTGCAGGCGTCGCCCTGGAGTTCCTCACCGGGGAGCTCCAAGGCAGCCATGATCCGTCCGGCGTGGTGTTCACCGTGCTGGCCGCCCTGTCGAGGATGGAACGCGAATACATCCGCGACCGCAGACGATGGCGGGTGCCCCGCTCGGGGTTGATGAGGATGGTGTGGAGGGCTGGCCTGTGGTCGGGTCTGATAGCCGAGATCGGTGGGTCAGGTGGGTTCGCCGGTTTCGAGCAGGATCTTCAGCAGGTCCTGCGGGACGTCGCGCATGAGGTTGTGCCCGCTGTCGAGTGCGTGGGTGGTCCATATGGATTCGCCGTCGGCTGGTACGACGGCGTCCAGGTAGACCAACGATCTGACGCGCTCGGGCATGCGGTCGGCGACTCCGGTGATCACCATTCCGCCGTAGCTGTGGCCGACCAGGACCGCGTCCTGGAGTTGCTCGGCCGCCAGCACACCGGTCACGTCCTGGATGTGGGTGTCCAGGTTCACGCCACCGTGCAGTAGATGGCTGCGCTCGGACAGCCCGGTCAAGGTCAGGGGGTATGCGCGATGCCCGTGGGAGCGCAACTGTTCGGTGAGCTCGTGGAAGCACCAGCCGCCGTGGCACATGCCGGGAATCAGCACGAAGGTGGTCACTGTCGTCCTCCTTGCCTGGTGGCCGGTGAAGGCCGGCGTGTGGGTGATCTCAGGTGCCGGTTTGGTGCGTTGCGGTGGTGGCCGTGGCGGGCGGCGCGGGCGACCGGTGGTGGCCTACGGTGGCGGCGATCGCTGCTGCGGCGGCGCACAGGATCGCGGTCCAGGCCAGCGTGGCGTTGGTCGAGGTGTGATCGGCCAGGATGCCGGCGATCCACGGACCGGCGGTCTGGCCCACCGCGAACACGGTGGTGAAAGCCGCCAGCGTGGCCGTCCAGTCGGCGGGTGGGGTTTCGGCCTTGACCAGCGCGGTGATGGCGGCGGGCACACTCATGAACGTCGCGCCATAGACGATCGCGGACGCGAGAACGAGGGGCGGGGCCGGAGATGCCAGGGCGAGTGCCGCTCCGCCCGCGAGCAGGACCAGCAGCGCGGCGAGCGCGCTGCCGCCGCGCCAGTAGGTGATGGGACGGCTCCACAGTGCCGGTGCCGCCACGACCGCCGTCCCCAGGGACGTCCAGATGAGTGTCACCTGTGTGAGAGGGGCGTGGCGCTCGGCGAGGTAGGCGGACAGGAAAGTGATGTAGGTGATGTATCCGGTTGCGAACAGCAGGTAGGCCAGGAGCATGCGCCGCAGAGGGCGCAGTCGCGCTCGTCCGGCGGTGGTGGCCGTCTCCTCCTCACCGGGGCTCGCGGCCCTCCAACTCACCAGGGTCGCCAGGCCGGCGGCGAGCCCCATGCCAACCCAGGCGATGCGCCAGTGGGTGCCCAGTGCCGGAACGGTCGCGCCGCTGAGGACGATGCCCAACCCAGTGCCGGCGAAGTAGACGACGATGGGGGCACCGGAGGAGGCGCGAGCGGCGATCCGCGATGCGATCACACCGCCGGTGATGAACACCACCGCCCCCGTCACGCCCGCCGCGGCCCTGGCGGCCAACAGCGCCGGATAGTGGCCGCTGACCGCGGTGACCGCCAGCGCCACCGCGGTCAGCACCATGCTCCAGCGGAAAGCGGCCGCGCTGCCCACCCGCCGGACCAGGGCGGCGGTCACCAGCGCGCCGAACAGGTAGCCGAGCCCGTTGGCGGCGCTCATCACCCCGGCCTGGGTCAGACTCCAGTGCAGATCATCGCGCATGGCCGGCAGGAGCAGACCATAGGCGAAGCGGGCCAGGCCCAGAGCCGAGGCGGTACCCGCGGCCAGCCGTACCGCCTGCCACACCGGCGCCCTCACCGTCCCCGCACCGACCCGGCCACCAGGACCCGGCGATCGGCAGCCCTGCGCGGGGCGGCCCCACTAAGACGATCGCGCCGACAAACAATGATCATGTTGACAACACTCCAAGAGATCGAACCGATCGGTACGGTCTGCGACCTTAGCAGTTGATCGAACCGAGCGGTACCATCTAGGTGTGCCAGTGACCAAGGGAACGACGATCGACCCGGTGCGCACCCGCGCCGCCATCCTCCAGGCGGCCACCCCACTGCTGTACCAGCGCGGACTCGATGGCATCGGCGTCGCCGAGTTGTGCGCGCGCATCGGGGTGTCCAAGGAAACGCTCTACCGGCACTTCGGCACCAAGGATGGCCTCGTCGCGGCCTTGCTGGAGGCACGCAGCCGGCGGGTGTCCGACTGGCTCGCCGCGGCCGTCGCATCGGCCGCCGCCCCGCCTGGCTCCTGACGCCGCATCGCGAGCATGCCGGGGAGATTCAGCAGGCCTACGACCCGCTATGAGCTTGGGCGGCCTTCCTGCATCGGCTGGACATGCGGGCGAAGATGCTGAAATCAGTTTTGATCATCATTCGGCGCTCCTCACCGACGAAGTGACCACTGGTTGCGGCGTCATTACGTCGAGTTCACCGCTCTGGGTTTCCGCTCGGCTCTGCCGTCGGTATTTGCCGGGTGCGATGCCGTACTCCCGCTTGAAGGCGGTGGCGAAGGCGAACTCCGAGGTGTAGCCGATCCGGGTGGCCACCTCGCCGAGCGGGGCGTCGGACTCGCGGAGAAGCCGGGCTGCGGTGGTCATGCGCCACCAGGTCAGATAGGTGAGGGGCGGCTGGCCGATCAGAGTGGTGAAGCGCCGGGAGAAAGCCGCCCGCGACAGTCCCGCCTGGGCGCCGAGTGTCTCGACCGTCCAGGGAAGTGCAGGGTCACGGTGGAGGGCGTGCAGCGCGGCGCTGATCGCCGGGTCGCCCAATGCCGCGGCCCAGCCGGCGGTTGTGCCGCGTTTGGACTGCTCGTCGAACCAGGCCCGCAGGATGTAGAGCAGCAGCATGTCAAGCAGGGCGGGCACGATGGTGTCCACGCCAAGGCGAGGATTGTCGAGTTCGCCGCCGAGCAGGTCGACGGCGGCGCGCAGTTCTGGGCGGCGCCCGAGGCGGGCGGGCAGGTGGACGATCTCGGGCAGGTCGGCCAGGAGCGGATGGGCTCGACTGGGGTCGAGCCGGTATCCACCGCAGAGGGTCACGGTGACCGCCCGCGCGCCGTCCTGTCCGGTCTTCCCCACGGTCGCGGAGGCGTAGCGGTCTTCGAATCGAGCGTCGTTCAGTGGGTCACAGGCGGGTTCGGTCAGCGGGGTGGTAGGGCCGTCGGCGAGCGCGTAGCCGCTTCCGTGGGGCAGGAACACCACGTCGCCGACGTTCAGCGCGATGGGGGCGCCGTCGTCCGGGGGGATCAGCCAGCATGATCCCTGCATGACCACTTGAAAGCCGGCGGAACCGCGCACGGTGGGGAACTGCTGCCCCCAGGGGGCGTGCCACCGAACGCGCGCCGAGCGGGGTTCCCCGGCGCGCATCGCGGCGATCACATCGCTGAGTACATCCACAGAGAGAGTCTAGCTCTACGGCTCCATGAAGACGAACACGTATAAATACGAGATTTCAACGCATTGGGTGTCTCTCTTCATCCCCATAGGGTTAAGCACACACGAACTGGTCAACCACTGGGAGTCTTTCATGCCGAAGCAACGCAAGATTCTGGTGATCGGGGCGACCGGCACGATCGGCCGGCAGGTCGTGGCTCAGCTACTGGAGGCGGGGGCCGAGGTTCGCGCGCTGGCCCGCGATCTCGAAGCGGCCGGCCTTCCGGACGGCGTCGAGGTCGTACGTGGCGACCTGGCCGATCCGGACACCCTGCACGCGCCCCTGAATGGGATCGAGGCCGTGTTTTTCCTCTGGCCATTCGCTACGGCTGAGGGGATGCCCGCGGTTCTGGAGGTGATCGCCGCGCATGCCCGCCGCGTCGTCTACCTGTCCTCGGCGGCCGTACGCGGCTACGAACAACAGATCGAGCAGCTAATCGAGCGGTCTGGGCTGGAATGGACATTCCTACGACCGCACGCCTTCGCGGCCAACGCTCTGCGATGGGCCGGGCAGATCCGCACCGAGGCAGTCGTGCGTGAGCCGTACGGCGCGGCCGCCATGCCCCCGCTGCACGAGCGAGACCTCGCGGCGGTCACGGTGCACGCACTCGTCGGCGACGGGCACAACGGCGCGATCTATGAGCTGACCGGGCCCGAGATACTGACCCAGGCCGAGCAGGCGAGCATCATCGGGGAGATGATCGGCCACCCAGTGCACTGGGAGGAGACCTCGCCGCAGACCGCGCGGCAGCAGATGCTCACCCGAGGCTGGCCACCCGCGGCCGTGGACGGCATCCTCCAGGCCCAGGCCGAGATGGTGACCGGCCCGAAGGCGACCACGGCCACGGTGGCAGAGGTCACCGGAGCCCCGGCACGCACGTTCCGCACCTGGGTGACCGACCACGCGGACGAGTTCCGCGACACCATGAAGGCCGCCCGCATCCATGAGTACGGCGACGCCTCCGTCATCCGATACGAAAAAGTACCGCGGCCCGCGCCCGGCCCGGGCGAGGTCCTGATCCGGGTCGCCGCCACCTCGTTCAATCCTTCGGAGACGGCGCTGCGGTCGGGGATGCTGCGAGCCGCGCTGCCGGTGGACCTGCCCTACATCCTCGGCTGGGACGTCTCCGGCACAATCGCCGAGGTCAGCGACAACGTGGAGGGGTTGGCCGTGGGCGACCGGGTCATCGGCCGTCTCGACGCGGGCGGCGCCGCAGCCGAATACGTCGCCGCCCCGGCCCGCGTGCTGGCCAAGGCGCCTGCCACGGTTCCCCTGGCCGACGCGGCCACGATCCCGGTCGCCGCGCTCACCGCCTGGCAGGTGCTGTTCGAGCACGCCCACATCACCGCAGGCCAGCGCGTGCTCATCAACGGCGCCGGCGGCGGCGTGGGAGTGTTCGCCGTCCAGCTCGCCAGGCACGCCGGCGCGACAGTCGTCGCCACGGCCAGCGGCCGCAGCGCCGCGGCGGTCCGCAAGTACGGCGCCGACCAGATCATCGACTACACGACCACCGCTCTCGCAGATGCACTGGACGGCCCGGTCGATGCCGTCGTCAACCTCGCTCCGATCTCCCCCGAGGCCGCGATGAGCCTAATCTCCCTCCTACGGCCGGGCGGCATCATCGTCTCCGTCGCCACCCCCGTCGAACCGCCCGCCGACGCCGATGTCACCACCCTCCACATGGTCGCCCGCAACGACGCCAAGCAACTGGGCGAGATCGTCGAACTCCTCGACGCCGGCGCGCTCATCGTCGACGTCGCCGAATCCCACCCGCTGCCCAACCTCGCGCTGATCCACCGCAGGAGCGAGGCGGGCCAGACCCACGGCAAGATCACCATCTTCCCCTGAACACAAACATCCCGGACCCGGATACCACGGCGTCCGAAGAAAGAGAATCGTCATGACCAAGATTGCGATCATCATCGGGAGCACGCGGCCAGGGCGCAACGGAGAGGCCGTAGCCCGCTGGGTGCACGACATCGCCACCAAGCGCCAGGACGCCGAGTTCGAGCTGGTGGATCTCAAAGATTTCGGCCTACCGCATCTGGATGAGGCGATGCCAGCGGCGATGGGGCAGTACAGCCACCCGCACACCAAGGCCTGGGCCGAGACGATTGATTCCTTCGACGGGTACGTGTTCGTGACACCCGAGTACAACCACTCGACGTCGGGAGCGCTGAAGAACGCGATCGACTTCCTGCACGCGGAGTGGAACAACAAGGCGGCCGGGTTCGTCAGCTACGGCAGCGCCGGCGGCACCCGCGCGGTGGAACACCTACGGCTGGTGATGGGCGAACTTCAGGTCGCCGATGTGCGCGCCCAGGTCGCGCTGTCGCTGTTCACCGACTTCGAGCACTTCAGCGTCCTGAATCCGGCGGCGCACCAAAAGGACGCGGTCACAGCCATGCTGGACCAGGTCGTCGCCTGGAGCGAAGCCTTGCAGCCACTTCGTCAGTAGTCGTCCCCGGAGGGGCCGATGAAGAACGCGACCCAGGAGACACTTCTCGCGGCCACCACGCAGCGGCCCAAGGACACCTCCCCCGGCCCGTACGGCCCCCGCGCCTAGGAACCGAGATAGCGCAGCACGGCGAGCACCCGGCGGCTGTAACCCGTGACGTGCAACAGCCCCAGCTTGTCGAAGATCGCATTGATGTGCTTCTCGACCGCGCTCTGCGAGACGTCACGAAGTACGCCGCCGTCTCCACCTGGCCGGCGGGACGTTCCCGAAGACCGTAGTACACCGTGACCGGAACTCCAGCACGCTCGGCGACCGTGGCGAGGGCATCTCTGAGCCCCAGGGAGTCCAGGCCTGTCGGGTAGACCCGCCAGGCCACGTCCCGCAGGTCACCGAGCGCCTGCCTCGCCTCATCGTGGGCCTGACCGAGCAACTCGTCGAGCAACTCGGGAGAGCGCCCCCTGCAAGCACGACCGATCAGCATGGCCAGCGCGACCAGGCGTTGCTGCACACCGTCGTGAAGGTCGCGTTCGATCCGCCTGCGCTCGGAGTCGACAGCCGCCACGATGCCCGCCCTGGTCTCGGCCAGCTCGGCGATGCGGCGCTCGAGAAACTCGGTCGAACTCGGGCCCAGTGTCCGCAGCGCGGTCAGCCGCTCCAGGACGACGAGTCCGATCAGCCCCATGACCTCGAGAAAGGACAGCGCCAGCCCGGCGACGGCGACATAGAGCACAAGCAGGGCGGTCGGCCGCATGCCGTCGAACGGCTCCCCCGCGCTCCACTACCAGGCCGGCTGTGCCCCAGTGACGATCCCGGCCCCCAGCAGCACCAGCACCAGGCATCCCAGCGCCCCGACGGGCCCGCGCCACAGCAGGTAGCGCAGCGCCCGCCGGCCGTCGTAGCCGGAAACCTCGACCCCGCCGAGCAGGCGCAGTCTCGCCACCTCGGCGTCCGCGAGCCGTACGGCCGCCGCCAGCACGTGCCGCTGAGTGCGGGGGTGCGCCAGGAACGGGCAGGCCAGCAGGAGGAAGACCAACCCGGCCACCGCTGTGAGGACGCCCAGTGCCAGCCCGGCCAGTGCCCGCCCCGGCCGCCTCACATGTACCACCGCGCCGACCGTGCCGGCCACCGGCCTGCTCCCCGTCTCGCTCATCACACCGCTCGCCGCCCCGTCCAGCTCCTCCCGCCCCGGCTCGTCACCGGACGCGGTGGCCGCCCTTGTTCCTGCCCGCCAGCCGGATCGCCACGAAGGCCAGCACCGCGAGCACGACGACGCCCAGCACAACCTTGGAGACGATCCCCATGTACCCCTCGACCAACGACCAATTCTCCCCCAGCAGGTATCCGGCCATCACGAAGGCGGTGTTCCAGATGAGGCTGCCCAGCGTGGTGAGCAGGGTGAAGACCGGCAGCGGCATGCGCTCGACTCCGGCGGGAATCGAGATGAGGCTACGGAAAATAGGGATCATCCGCCCGAAGAACACCGTCTTCCTCCCGTGCCTGGCAAACCACGCCTCGGTTTTCTCGATGTCGGAGACGTCGACCAACGGCAGCTTCGCCGCGATCGCCACCACCCGCTCACGGCCCAGCAGTGCCCCGACCCCGTAGAGCGCCAGGGCGCCGGCCACCGAACCGAACGTGGTCCAGAGCACGGCGTCAAACAGGGACATGTTCCCCTTGCTCGCGGTGAACCCCGCCAGCGGCAGGATCACCTCACTCGGCAGGGGCGGGAACAGGTTCTCCAGCGCGATCGCCACCCCCGCGCCGGGCGCTCCGAGGGCCTCCATGAGATGGATCGCCCACCCGGCGATTCCGTCGGCAGTCGTTGAACTCATGCCCAGAAGGCTAGAAAAAGCAGAATGTGCCGGGTATGAGGAAGACCACGGCAACCACATCCCCCACACCCCAGCACCCGGGGTGCGGAAAACCTCAGCCCCTCGGCACACGACCACGGCCACCTGCCCGTTCCCGAGATTCCCGCACGTCAGGGCCCTGCCCGGCCTTCCTCAACATGGCGGGCGAAGTCATCGGCACCCGCACACGGACGGCCCGCGGACAACCGGGCCACCCGGGTTCCCGCTCTCGGCGTGATCCATCCCACAGCGCTCCCCACGCACCGTGATCCCCGGGGGGCCGGTCACGCTCCCCTGAGGTAGACCGTCTCCCCCGGCTCGACCGCCGCCCTGCCCGCGGTCAGCGTGGCAACCCAGTCTGGGAAAAGAGCCAGGTCCGGCTCGCGCACCGCGACCAGGAAGGCGACCTCGGCGCCGTAACCGACCTCCCTGACCTCGTACGGCGAAGCACGCAGGTCGTTCTCCAGGCGTCCCGCCTGGACGTGCTCCACGGTCACCGTCATCACCCTCGCCGGGACCATCTCGGCCAGGGGCGCGAGGTCCAGGGTCTTGCCGACGGCGGAGCCGTACGCCCTGACCAGGCCGCCCGCGCCCAGCTTCACCCCGCCGAAGTAGCGGGTGACCACCGCGACCACGTCGCCGAGCCCCCGGCGCAGCAGGGTCTCCAGCATCGGGGTCCCCGCGGTACCGCCGGGCTCGCCGTCGTCGTCGGCCTTCTGCAGCCGCCGGTCTCCGCCGATCACGTAGGCCGAGCAATTGTGAGTGGCGTCGGCGTAACGGGCCTTGCAGCCCGCGACGAACCCACGCGCCTCCTCCTCTGAGCGCACGGGGGCGAGTGTGCAGACGAACCTCGACCGCTTGATTTCGATCTCGTGTTCGGTGATGCCCTTCGGGGTTAGGTACGGCTGGGTCATCGCTCCAGGCTACTCGCCTTTACAAAGTAGATTTCAAGGCCCTCTGAGTGACGGCGAGCGCTGCCGCGGCCGGACAGGGCAGCCGGAACCGGATGTTCGACCTGCGCCACCGCAAGCCGGAGCCGCTGGTGTTCGGGGCCGACGTGACGGAGGCCGCCGGGAGGCTGGACCGGCGCGGCGAGGAGCTCCTCCCCGTGGACGAGGACGGCGTCAAGACCGCGGATCCGCGACGAGATCCGGAATCAACCGCGAGCCGCGCCGGTTGCCGACAGGGAACCTACGCAACGATCAAGGGAGGGTTCATGATTCTGGTCACCGGGGCCACCGGGAACGTCGGCAGGCAGGTTGTCGCCCAGCTTCTGGCCGCGGGTGCCGCCGTGCGCGCGCTGGCACGCGATCCCAGGTCGGCCAGGCTGCCCGGGGAGGTCGAGGTCGTGGCGGGGGACCTGTCCGAGCCCGGCACACTGGAGGCCGCGCTCACGGGGATCGAGTCGGTGTTCCTGGTCTGGCCCTTCCTCACGGCCGAGGGGGCGCCCGCCGTGCTGGACGTGGCCGGAAGGCACGCCCGCCGCGTCGTCTACCTCTCGTCATCGGGCGTGAACGAGGAGGCGGAACGCCAGAGTGACCCGATCAACCAGTTCCACGCCGACATGGAGCGCCTGATCGAGAAGTCCGGCCTCGAGTGGACCTTCCTGCGGGCGGACACGTTCGCGAGCAACGCTCTGGGGTGGGCCGGGCAGATCCGCGCCTCGGGTGTCGTGCGCGGGATCGCCCCGGCGGCCAAGGCGGTGATCCACGAGCACGACACCGCGGCCGTGGCGGTGCGCACGCTGACCGAGGACGGGCACGCGGGCGCGAAACACCTGCTGACCGGGCCGCGAGTGCTGAGCAGGGCCGAGCAGGTGCGTGCCATCGGGGAGGCCATCGGCCGCCCGCTGCGGTTCGAGGAGCTCTCCGCACAGGTCGCGCGACCGCAGATGCTCGCGGACGGCTGGCCGCCCGCGCTGGTCGACGCTCTGCTGGCCGCCGCCGGGAGGCGCCCAGGGCAGGCTCCGGTCACCTCGACGGTCGAGGAGATCACCGGGGCGCCCGCGCGGACGTTCGAGGAATGGGCGGCCGAACACGTCGGCGACTTCCGCTGAGCGAAACCCATCCCGAGGTTCACGACGCCGGTCCGCCGCCCGCCTCAAGGAAGAGGACGGCCGGGACGGCGTCGCCTCGCGGGCCAGAAGCGGTTCCTCGGCGCCGAACCCGGCCATGTCCTCGCGGGGAGTGCGCAAGAACGCGGCGAAGGTGCCGTGATGAGCACGACGTGGAAAGTCCGCGGGATTCCCTCAGATGTCTCCGGCACCCGGGTCCCGCCGCGGGACGACGGCATTCCTTTACGGCTTCGTCCCTTTCACGCCCCAGGCCCCGCCCCTTCGCGGTCCAGGCTCCACCCCTTTCACGGCTCGGGCGTTACCCCTTTCACCGCCCGGATGTCCTTCCTTTCCCGGTCGGTGAACGTGAACGCGGAGCGGCCCACGATCGCGGTCAGGCCATCTGCCGTGACAGCCGGATTCGGCTTCCGAAGGACGCCGCCGGGACATGTGGCCTCCGGGAAACCCGCCGGGCACGGGAAACCCGCTCCTTCCAGGAGACGACCGGGTTCTGCGGAAAGGGTTATCGGCGCAGAATTCACAGGGAATCGGTCACGTTCGGTAGCTGATTTGTTCGTGGCGACATTTCACACGGTCTTCGAATTATGGATTTCGCAGCACATGGTGCACAATCAAGGACGCGCAACCGTTCCGGGGCGATGAGGGTGGGAAAACCTTTTCCAAACATCTCGCCGATCCGGAGAATGACCGTTTCCTTTTCGGTGCGGGCGGTGCGGCCGCAGGACGCCGGTGCGCACCCGTCGAACCCCCGGGAGTGAGCGGCATGCGAGGCCGGTGGATTCTCGCGCTGATCGCCTTGGCCCTGGCGATCACCGCCTTCGGCGTGTACGGGATGGTGGTCGCCACGGGCGGCGGAACCTCTCCCGGAGACACCCTCCCGGCGGAGGCAGCCGGGGCCAGCACCCCCGGCCCCGTGCCCACCACCGCCGCGCCGGGGATCCCACAGTCCCACGCCTCCCCCGCCCCGCCTGCGCCGACCTCCTCCTCCCTACTCTCTCCCGTGCCGCTCGCGTCCACGGGGGCTCCGGCCGTACCGGCTCCGCAGGAAGGCCCGGAGCCGGTCGCGGCGAGATACTTCGCCGCGTGGCAGGCCGGTGACCTCGCCACGATGACCGGCCTCGTCTCCGCTCCCCCCGCCGACTTCACCGAACGGCACCGGCGCTTCGACACCGAGCTGCGGGTCTCCTCGCTGTCCCTCACCCCGGGCACGCCACGTCATCGGAACGCCCTGGAAGCCGAGGTGCCCTTCCAGGGAGTGCGGGAGATCGCAGGACTGGGCCGGTGGCCGTTCTCCTCGGTCCTGCACCTGGCGCGGCGGGCCGGAAGCTGGAAGGTGCTCTGGACTCCGCAGACACTGCATCCCTCGCTCGGCGAAGGAAAAGGCCTGCGGCTCAAGGAGACCCGGGTCAGGCGGCCGGCCACGCTCACCCGCGAGGGCCTGCCCTTCCCCCGCGACAGCAGGGCAGGCGACTACTTCACCGGGCTGGACGGCACGACGACCGAGCTGACGCTGCGCGAGATTCCCTCGGGCCGGGTACTGCTGGCCTCCCCGTCCCGACCGGAAACGCCCGCCCGCAGCACGATCTCCCAGACCGTGCAGACCGCCGCCGCCCGGGCCCTGGACGGTCTCCAGGGACAGGCCGCGATCGTGGCGGTGGACGTCGAGACCCGGCAGGTGCGTGCGGTGGCCGACACGCTGGGCGGAAGACGGGCGTTCAACGGCCTCTACCCGCCCGGCTCGACGTTCAAGGTGGTGACCGCCGCCGCGCTGCTCCGCACCGGCCTCACCCCGCAGTCACCGGTCGGCTGCCCGGCCGCCTACACCATCCCCAACGCCAGAGGCTTCACGAACGCCGACGGCACCGACCACGGCGTCGTCCCCCTCACCACGGCCTTCGCGCTTTCCTGCAACACCACCTTCGTCCAGCAGGCCTACGAGCGGCTCCGCGACGGCGGGCTGCGCGCCGAGGCCGCCGACCGCTTCGGGTTCAGGGAGAAGCCCGGTCTGAGCTCCTGCCGGATCAACGCGCACACCGACCTGAACGAGCTGGGCTCGGACGCCATTGGGCAGAACTCGGTGCAGGCCAGCCCACTCTGCATGGCAGAGGTCGCCGCCGCGGTCGCCTCTGGCGTGTGGAAACCGGCCGTCATGACCGCACCCCCGGCGGACTCACCACCTGCCGTGCCGCTGGACGAGAACCTGGCCTCGGACTTGCGGACGATGATGGACGCCGTGGTCACCCAGGGCACCGCCGCCAAGGCGGGCCTGCCCCCGGGCACCGCGGGCAAGACAGGCACCGCCGAGGTGGCCGGAGGCAGGACCCACGCCTGGTTCATCGGCTACCGGGGCTCCCTGGCCTTCGCGGTGTTCGTCCAGAACGGCGGCAGCGGCGGCTCGGTGGCCGCGCCGATCGCCGCGAGGTTCCTCAACGCCCTGCAGTAGCCCTACGGTAGCTCTGAGGTAGATCACGGGGTGCTTCGTAAGCGTCACGAGCGAGACGTACCGCGACGTGGCGTCCGATCGGGTGACCCGTCCGCACGGCAGCCCCGGTTTGCGAGCGAGCCCGGAACGGTGCTGTCATCGTGTTCGTGACGGACGTCCATCGCACGGTCGACGCAGTCTGGAAGCTCGAGTCGGCCAGGATCATCGCCGGGCTCACCCGGCTGGTGCACGACGTCGGCCTCGCCGAGGAACTGGCCCAGGACGCGCTCGTCTCCGCCCTCGAGCAGTGGCCCGAGTCGGGCGTCCCGGACAATCCCGGCGCCTGGCTGACGGCCATCGCCAAACGCCGCGCCATCGACCGCATCCGGCGGTCCCAGCGTCTCGAGCGCAAGCACGAGCAACTCGCCCACGAGCTGGAACAGCCGCAGGATCCCGAGCGGGACGACATCCTGCGGCTGATGTTCGTCTCCTGCCACCCGGCGCTCACGACCGAGGCGCGGGTCGCCCTGACGCTCCGCCTGGTAGGTGGTCTGACCGCCTCGGAGATCGCACGAGCGTTCCTGATCAACGAGCCGAGGATCACCCAGCGCATCGCCGAGGCGAAGCGGACGCTGGCCGAGGAGCGGGTGCCCTTCGAACTGCCGGACGACTCGGAGCTGGCCGGGCGCCTATCGTCGGTGCTCGAGGTCATTTACCTGATCTTCAATGAGGGGTATTCGGCGACGTCAGGAGATGACCTGATGCGGCCTGGACTCTGTCTCGAGGCGCTGCGGCTCGGCCGACTGCTGGCCGAGCTGGCGCCGTACGAGGCCGAGGTGCACGGGCTGGTCGCGCTGATGGAGATCCAGGCATCCCGCTCGGCGGCGCGGACCGGGCCCTCCG
Organism: Streptosporangium sp. NPDC051023; assembly: GCF_040689595.1. Lineage (NCBI taxonomy): Bacteria > Bacillati > Actinomycetota > Actinomycetes > Streptosporangiales > Streptosporangiaceae > Streptosporangium > Streptosporangium sp. NPDC051023. The sequence goes on from NZ_JBFBCE010000009.1 coordinate 28,751, forward strand.
GGGAACCCGTCCAGTTGCTGGAGCAGAACCGGGGGCGTTGGGACCAGTTGCTCATCCGCCGTGGGTTCACCGCGATGCTACGGGCGCGGGAGATCGGCGGCACACCGGGACCGTACGTGCTGCAGGCGGCGATCGCCGTGTGCCACGCGCAGGCACGGGCACCAGAGGACACCGACTGGGCGCAGATCGCGACCCTGTACGAGGCACTGGCCCGGCTGATGCCGACACCGGTCGTGCAGCTCAACCGGGCTGTGGCGGTCGGGATGGCCTACGGTCCCGAGGCCGGGCTCGCCCTGGCCGACTCGTTGACCGCCGATCCCACGTTACGGGACTACCACCTTCTTCCCGGCGTCCGAGGCGACCTGCTGATCCGGTTGGGACGGCATGCGGAGGCGCGTCTTGAGTTCGAGCGGGCCGCCTCTCTCACCAGGAACGTCGCCGAACGCGCCTTCCTGCGCCGTCGTGCCGGAGAGATCACCGTCCCCGGCGCTTCGGGGGTCACCCTCGCGCAGGCCGCTCGGGATTTCCTGGGACGTGACGATCTGGACGCCGAGACGATCCGCTCGTACGGGCAGACCCTGCGCCGCCTGTGCCTGGCCCTGGGCGATCAGCTGCCGCTGACCTCACTGACCTCCGGCCAGGTGGCACGGGTGTTCGCGATGGCCTGGGGTGAGGCCGCGGCCACAACCTGGAACCGGCACCGGTCGACCGTCCGGTCGTTCGGCGCCTGGGCATCCCTGGACGACCTCGCAGCGGCCCTCGGCCGGCGCGCCGAAACCCGCCCCCGGGCGGAGACGATCGGCCCGGCGCAGCTCGAGGCGCTCTGGAGCCGTATCGACCTGCCTCTGCGAGAGCGGACCCTGTGGCGGCTCCTGCACGAGTCCGCGGCCGGGGTGACGGCCGTCCTGTCGCTGAACGTCGAGAACCTGGACCTGGACGACCGCCGGGCCCGCGCGGGCGGCACCTGGGTGAGCTGGCGTTCCGGGACCGCCCGGCTTCTCCCCGATCTGGTGGCCGGCCGGAGCCGGGGCCCGCTGTTCCTCGCCGACCGGCGGCCGGGGCCGTCCCGGATGCCGTCGCGGGCCGACCTGTGCCCGGAAACGGGCCGCGGCCGCCTGTCCTACGAGCGGGCCGAGTATCTTTTCAAGCAGGCCACCAGGTCCCTAGACCCGGCAGGCAACGGCTACACCCTCCGACAGCTCAGACCCCGCGCCTGACCGCCAGGGGACCACTCACCACCGATCGAGCACAACCGCAGGTCAGACCATGTTCTCGTGGATGTGCACGATAAGCCATTCGCCGTCGCTCAGCCGCAGCACGGCGGTCGTGCGCACGATCTCCGGCTCGCCCTCGGTGAAATCGACGCGCAGCAGGTATCTGGCGAGCGCCGTGTCGTGCCAGACGTCGACGACCTCATCGTAGGCGCGCACACCGGTCTCCGCGGGGCCGTCCTCAGGCCGGGCGTCGCGGACCTTCTCCAGTTGCTCCCTGCTGGTGATCAGCACCGGGTCCGCCGAGTCCCAGATGGTCGCCTCAGGGTGCAGCAGCCGGTCGATCCCCGCCCGGTCGCCGCGCTGGTAAGCGTCATACATCGCGGTGATGACCGCCCAGACGGCTTCGCGTGCCACTGTTGTTCTCTCCTCGCAGGTTGGTTGTTCCTTACGGTATGGGAGCGCCGTACCAGCCGTCGCCCTTTACATAGTAGATTCGCGCGAGGGCGACGGAGGCGCCTGTCAGCCCGGGGCCCGCGGGGATGAGCTGCTTGGCCTCGAGCCGGTCGAGCAGCCTGGTCATGCCCGCGGTGTCCGTGCCGAGCTCCTCCGCCACACGCTGATCTTCGTCACCGAGCACGGCGTCCCGCTCGGAGCGGCCAAGGCCGAGTACGAATCGGCGATGCTCCGCTACGGCTTCGCCGCCGTCGCCGCCTCCCGGGAGAGGCCGTTCATCCGCGGCCGCTGAGGGCCGCCGGCCGGGTGTTCACTCCTGGTCGTCCAACAGCCCCGCCTCATGGGCGAGCAACGCGATCTGAACGCGGTTGTTGAGGCCGAGCTTGGTGAGGATGCCGGAGACGTGAGTCTTGATCGTGGGGACGCTGAGGTGGAGCAGGAGCCCGATCTCGGCGTTCGACCTGCCACGGCCGAGGGCGACGGCAACCTCGCGCTCGCGGTCGTTCAGCAGCGCGAGGCGCTCCAGCGCCCGGGCGCGGCGCCGGTCGTGGCCCGCGTCCGCGACCCGGGCGATGAGGCGTCTGGTCACCGAGGGAGACAGGACCGGGTACCCCAGGGCCACCTGACGCACCGCGGCCACGATCTCGGCCGGCGGGGTGTCCTTCAGTAAGAACCCCGCCGCTCCGGCGCGCAGCGCGCGCAGGACGTGTTCGTCGGCGTCGAAGGTGGTCAGGACGATGACCTCGGGCGCGCGCCTGCGGGCGCGCAGGACCTCGGTCGCGGCCAGCCCATCCATCGCGGGCATCCGGATGTCCATCAGGACCACGTCGGGGGCGTGCCGATCGACCAGGGGCAGCACCTCGGTGCCGTCACCGGCCTCCGCGACCACCCGGATGTCGGGGGCGCCGCGCAGCATCATCGACAGGCCCGCGCGCACCAGCGGGTCGTCGTCGGCGATGAGCACGCCGACCGTCCAGGGCTCCGACACGGTCATGGCGGCCAGGGTAGTCATACCCGCGGCCGACGGCCATCCGGGCGACGACAGTGCTCCGCCTCCCCGGTACGGCGGCGCCCCTCGGCACAGCGCCCCAAAACCGGCCGAGGGATGACCGGGTATCCTGGGGGTTCATCACAGGCTTGGCGCTCCCGCGACGACGACGATCCGGGAGCGCGCCGGGCCCCACAGCGCGAGGCGAGACGACATCGCCGCCCCGTGCCCGGCGCATCCCACAACGGCCGCCGGAGTCCTCTTGACCCGAAGATCCATCCAGGCGCGGCGCTTACCCGGCGCCGGACGCTTGTCTTTGCCACAGGAAGGGCTATATTTACCATAAAAGCAGTAGGGATTAAGGGTAATAAAAGATGCCGCTGCCAGACTTCCTCACGATCGGTGCCCCGAAAGCCGGGACGACGGCCCTGCACGCCGCGCTGTCGCGTCATCCGGGGCTCCTCCTCTCACCGGTGAAGGAGCCGAAGTTCTTCCTCAGCGACGGGCCACCCCCGACCAGGGGCGGCCCTGGCGACGCCCAGACCTACCGCGAGCACGTCTGGCGGCGTGAGGACTACGAGACACTGTTCGCGGGCGCGCCACCGGGCACGCCGACCGGCGAGTCCACCCCGTTCTACCTGTACGACCTGGCCGCCCAGCAGCGCATCAGGGCCGCGATCCCCGAGGTCAAGCTGATCGCGGCACTGCGCGACCCGGTCGAGCGGGCACACTCAAACTGGACACACCTGTGGTCCGCCGGACTCGAGCCGATCGGCGACGTGGTGCGGGCCTGCGCGGAGGAGGAACGGCGGATCGCAGCGGGTTGGGCCCCGTTCTGGCACTATCTCGCTCTCGGCCGTTACGGCGAGCAGCTAGAGCACCTGTTCACCCTGTTCCCCCGTGAGCAGGTGTTGATCTTCCGTTACCGGGACCTGGTCGACAGGCCGGTCGAGACCCTCGACAGGATCTGCCGCTTCCTGGGCGTCGAGCCCGGCGTCGTCACCGAGGTTCCGAGGGAGAACGTGACCGCCCATCCTGAGCCGACGCGCGGCCACCAACTGCTGTCGCGGGCACTGCGGGCCGGAGCGGCCGTCGGCCGCTTCCTGCCGGCACAGGTGAGCGGCGCCCTGACCGATCCGCTGGAGCGGCGGCTGCAGCAGCGCGCCCGCTCAAGGCAGCCGCTGACCTGGGAGCAACGCGAGCAGCTGATCGGTCACTTCGCCGACGACGTCTCGTTGCTACAGGAAGTGACCGGAGAGGACTTCAGCGACTGGCTGCTCCCCCGCGAGCGGTCGGGCGGTCTGGTCGGCACCCGCCCCGCCGGACAGCGCCAGGCCCGCAACGGGCGTCCGCAGGCATGAGCCGGGCCGGTGCCCGTCTCCCGGCACCGGCCTCCGGCCCGCCCGATGAGGGGCGCGTCAGCGCAGTTCGGTACGCAGCTCGTGCGCGCCGTCCGCACGGGTGTACTCGTAGTAGAGCCGCCGCCCGCCGTCCGGCAGGTCCACGATCTCCATGTAGCGCAGGCCGCCGCCCGCGTGCGGGGAGGCCGCGGCGGGTTCGGTGCCGACGGGAGCCAGCTCGGCCGGGTCGGTGCCGACCGCGACCCCCGTCTTCTCCTCGTAGTTCTCCCCGGCCGTCGCCCGGCCGTCGTACAGGGCGACGACCTGGCCGCCCAGGAAGCGGACCGCGGAGATCCTGGCACCGCGGGCGTCCCAGAAACCCGGCCTCCCGCTGAGCGCCGTGCCCTGCCAGGTCCACTCGATCCCGTCGGCGCTGGTGGCGTAGTCGCTCACCATCTGGTCGGCCTCCTCCGGCTCCGCCAGGGGGTGGCAGGAGGCCCACAGGTGCCACACGTCGCCTCGCCGTACGATCACGGGGTCCTTGACGCCGGTCTTGGGGTCGCCAGGGAGCACGACCCGGCGATGGGCGGGGTCGAATCCGGCCGGATCGTCGGCCTCCAGCACCTCGACCCGCCAGTGCTTGGTGCCGTGGGTGGCGCAGCTGAGATAGAGCCGCCAGCGGCCCCCGGGGGTGCGCACCAGCGTCGGACGCTCCAGGGACTCGGTGTCCATCTCCTGCTGGTGGATCGTGAGCAGGGTCTCGAAGCGCTCGCCGTCCTCCGATCTGGCGACGACGACCGCGTAACCGCGCCCCTCGCCGACCGGCCTGCGCAGCCGGTAGGCAAGGTAGATCAGCCCGTCGCTCGCCACCGCGCTGGGGGCGCCCGCCCAGTGGCCTGAAACCGGCCTGGCCGGTTCGATCGCCACCGTGGAACGGTCGGGGTCGGGAAGAAGGTCCTCGATTGTCAGCACGACATCGACGGTAGGCAAGGCTTCCGCAGTGCTCACGAAGAATCACCAATCATGGTCACGAACTTTGGTCGCCCTTTGACGATCATGGGATCAGACCGTCTTCAGGACCTCCCGTACGAGGAGCGGCGGCGGCCGCTGCCCCTTCCCCGCCGGGGCGGCACGATCCGGCGTGCCTGGGTATGTCTCGAAGGGTAAGTGAAGAACACCACGCTCTGTACGAATGTCAGCGCAGGTCACCGCGTTGACACCGGTCGCGCAAGAGTGGGCGGGACGGTGCTCGCGCCGGGTTCCGCATCCCATGCGATGGTCACCTCCGCCCTTCCCCCGGGGCTTCCCGCGCTCAGGACCGGCGAAGCGTCGCCGTGGGGAGCGGGATGGCCGGGAACGGATTGTCCGGCGGCAGGACGAGCCTGCGCGCCTCCTCCGGGCGTGTGGTCGCGTCCAGGTGCAGCAGCGCGGCCCCGATCCCCGCGGCCCCGATCATGTAACCGGTGTCCGCGGTGACCTCCCAGGGCCGCAGCCTGCGGTAGGCCTGGTACCACCGCGAGCCCCGCTCGTCGTGTGAGGTGGCCCTGCCGATGAGGTTCTCGCCCAGTTCGTGGGCGAACTCCAGATGGGCGGAACGGCCCGTCGCCGCCCAGAGCCCCACGAACAGCTCGACCAGGCCCGCGGTGCCACAGCACTGGCAGGCGACGTTCCAGTAACCCTCGGTCTGGCGTCCCGGGACCCCGCTGCGGACGATCCCCCTGGCCAGCCGCTCGACCCAGTCGAGGTCCCCGGCGTCGCCGGCGACCCGGTACAGCTCGTAGAACATCCGCGCGACACCGGCAGAGCCCGAGCAGAATCCCAGGTAGTGCAGGTCACGGCCCTGCGGAATGTGGTGCGGGACCATCGCGCACCGCTCGGTCACGGTGCTGATCGCGCGGACGAAGTCGGCTCCCCTCCTGGCGGCGCTCAGGAAGCGGAGTTCACCGGTCACGCCGTAGAGGCGAGCCAGCAGGAAGGCGGTGCCCGCGGTGCCGGACAGGAAGCCCGGCGTGACGGCGTCCAGCGGAAGGTCGGTGGCGCAGGCCCCGTGGCCGAAGCGGTGGCCGGGCACGGCAAGGGAGGCGATACGCGCGCCCGCCTCGACGGCGATCTCCTGGTAGGCCGGGACGCCGAGGATGCCCGCCGCGTGCAGCAGGGCCAGGATGATGCCGCCGTCGCCGCGCTGGGCGGGGTCGCCGGTCCAGCCGAGGCCGCCGTCGATCGAGCGGGCGCTGCGCACGACGTGGTCGGCGACCGCCCCCGCCTCGACCTCGAAGGAGCCCTCTCCGGTGGCCCACCCCGCCTCGGCGAGCGCGAACATCACTCCCGACAGGCCGTGGTGGAGGGAGAGATCCGCCTGGTCCCGCCAGGTGGCGGCGAGGTAGCGGGCTCCGGCCCTGGCGTCGTCGAGATAGCCGTCGTCCCCGGTCGCGGCGGCGAGCTCAAGGAAGAACAGGACGACGCCCGCCGCCCCCGAGTACAGCGACAGCGGCTGACCAGGCAGGGCGGCCTTGCCACGCGGGTCCGGGTTCGCCCTCCAGTGCCTGCCCCGCTCGTCGTCGACGGCTGCGGAGCGGATCCATCGCGCGGCCCTGGTCGCCGCGAGCAACGGGCTCTCGGTTCCCGGTTCCGGGCTCATGGCGGCTCCTTCGTACGGCGAGACCACCAGCTTACCCCCATTTCCTACAGGATCAATAGGTAATACTGAAATCGGCAAGGTCGGTGACGTCTCCCCGGGTATAGAAGGCAGGCTACTACGCCCGCCGTCGCGCCGGAGGCGATATCCGCCGACCAGGCGATTGCGCGCACCCGCCCTCCATCGCGGGCACCCACCTCACCCCTGGCGATCATCCCGACACCCATCCTCATTCCGGACATGGAACCGAGAGGGAGGCCACCCCGTGAACCTGTTTTGACGAGGGGTTTTGACACCTGCGGACATGACATAAAAGGACATCGGGGAGAAAATCACCTATATGACCTCGGATCCTGGACAAGGCGATGCGCGGCCGGGCCCATGAATGGGCGACGGTCCTGCGGCTGCTGGGGGCCACGGGGACGCCGGGAAACGTGATCCTCGTCGAGGGCGAGCCTGGGGTGGGCAAGAGTCTCATGCTCGCCGAGGCGGCCACCGTCGCGTCCGCGCGGGGAACGGCGGTCGCGGCGGGCAGGGCCGACGAGCTGGGCAGGCTGATGCCGCTGGGGCCGCTGCTGTCCGCCCTTGAGGAGTCGCCGTCGGCCATGGCCGTCACCAGGAACGCCATGCCCGGCGGATCGGGCCTGCTGATGTGGCTGGCCGGGCAGGTGCGGACCTCGCTCGAGCGGCGCGCGGAGCGGGGGCCGCTGCTGGTGACCCTGGACGACCTTCAGTGGGCTGACCCCGCCACGCTCATGGCGCTGCGGACGCTGCCCTCCCAGCTTGCCCGCCGCCCTCTGGCGTGGCTGCTGGCCCGCCGGGTCACCGAGGGCACCGACGACGCCCGCCTGTTCGACCTGTTGCGCCGCGAGGGGGCCACCAGGATCATGCTGCGCCCCCTCTGCGAGGAGGCCGTGGCCGAGGTGGCGGCGGACGCGCTGGGCGCGGTCCCCGACGAGGAGTTGACGATGCTGGCGGCGCAGGCGGGAGGCAACCCGTTCCTGCTCGTGGAGCTGCTCACCGGGCTGCGTGAGGAGAACGCCGTCAGGATCGAGGCCGGCGTCGCCAGGCTGACCGGTTCGGCGCTGCCCCGCCGCGTCCACACCGCGGTACGGCGGCGCCTGGAGGAGGTCGGCCCCAGGACCCGGTACCTGCTCGAGGCGACGGCCGTGCTCGGTCGCTCCTTCTCACCCGCCTACGCGGCCGAGATGCTCGGCGAGCCCCCCGCGGCCCTGCTTCCCGCCCTGGAGGAGGCGCTGGCCGCGGGCGTCCTCGTCTCCGGCCAGGACGAGCTGTCGTTCCGGCACGAGCTGCTGTGGCGCTCCGTCGTGGAGACGGTCCCCGCCCCGGTACGGCGGGCGCTGCACGACCAGATCGACAGAACCGCGCCCCCCGGACCGGCCAGAAGACACCACGTGGCGGACGGCGCGACGGCCGAGAGGCTCGTGCTGCTGGCCCTGCTCGCCTGGGACGAGGGCAGGCTCTCCCGCGGGCTCGACCTCGCCAGGGAGGCCGTGGAACGGCCGGGCACGGGACACTACCCGCAGCCGCGGGCCGTACTGGCCACGATGCTCACCGACCTGTGGCTTCTCGACGAGGCCGAGGCCATGACGGCGAACGCCGCGATCGAGGCGGCGGGGCGTCCGGCGTGGGCCGCGGAGATCCCCGTCCTGCGCGCCCGTCTCGACCTGGCGGCGGGCCGCTTCGGCAGCGCGATCGCGCAGGCGGAGACCGGCCTGACCGCCGTCGGGTCGCTGAGCCCCGCGGAGGCCATGGACGTCCCGGCCCTGGCCTCCTCCGCGCTGTCGGTCCTGGGCACCGCGTCGCTGCGGGCGGGGGACCTTCCCCGGGCGATCAGGTACCTGGAGAACGAGCTGGCGCGGGGGGCGCGGGACGCACCGCCGTACGCGCGACTGCGCTCCGAGCTGACCGCGGGACGGATCAGCGAGGCCCGGGACGGGGCGGCGAGTGGGATGAGCTCGCTGTGCCGGGTCTACGACGCGTTGCCCCGGCACACGGGGGCGCTGACCAGCGAGCCGACCGCCGCGGCCTGGCTGGTGCGGGTGGCCATGGCGGTCGACGACGAGCGCAGGGCCGACGCCGTGGTGGACGCGGCAGAGGGCATCGCCTGGCGCAACCCCGACCTGCCCAACCCCGCGGTGTCCGCCACCCATGCGCGGGGCCTGCGCGAGCGCGACAGGGAGGCGCTGGGCCGCGCCGTGGCCGGGCACACCGATCCGTGGGCGAGGGCCTCAGCCGCCGAGGATCTGGGCGTGCTGCTCAGCGCCGACGGTGACTGCCGCGACCTGGCCGTCGAGACCCTCGACGATGCCCTCTCCCGCTACGGGGCGATGGAGGCGATCCGTGACGCGGCACGGGTGCGCGGCAGGCTGCGAATGCTCGGGGAGCGCCGCCGCCACTGGGTCAGGACCGACCATCCCGTGTCGGGCTGGGACAGCCTGACCGGCACCGAGCGCGCCGTCTGCGAGCTCGTCTCCAGGGGGCTGACCAACCGTCAGTCCGCCGAGCAGTTGTTCATCAGCGAGCACACCGTCGCCTTCCACCTGCGCCAGATCTTCCGCAAGCTGGGCATCCGCTCACGTGTCGAGCTGGCCAGGCTCGCCGCGGAGAGAGAGGACCGTCTGGCTCGCTGACAGGTCGCCGGAGGGCGGGCGGCGAACGCGACGAGCGAGGATGGACCGGAGCGGCCGTCCAGGTCACCGGGCGGCCCCGGACGTCCGGGCCGGGCGAGCCGTCTCCCTCGTCTTTGTGGGTTCGGGGGACCGAGGGCTCTGGGACGTCTCACGCGCGAAGTGCTCGTGCACCAGCCGCACCGCCATGGCCCCCTCGCCCACCGCCGAGGCGACCCGCTTGACCGACTGGCTTCTGACGTCGCCAACCGCGAAGACGCCCGGCAGGCTGGTCTCCAGGGGCAGGCCGTCGTCGGCACCGGTGACGATGAACCCCTTGTCGTCGACGGCGAGCACGGAGGCGAGCCAGGTCGTGCACGGCTCCGCCCCGATGAAGACGAACATGGCCCGGGTTTCGACGCGCCGCCGCCGCCCGGTGCGCGTGTCCACCGTCACGACAGCCTCAAGCCCGTCCCGGCCTGCCAGCTCGCGGACTTCCGTGTGGAGCGCCACCTCGATCCGGGGGACGCGCCCGATCCGGTCGACGAGATAGCGCGACATGTTCTCCTCGAGGTCGTCACCACGGACCAGCAGGCGCACCGACGCGGTGTGCTCGGAAAGGAAGACCGCCGCCTGCCCCGCCGAGTTCCCTCCGCCCACGACCACGACCTGTTCACCCGCGCAGAGATCCGCTTCGGCCAGGGTCGCGGCATAGTGGACGCCATTGCCCTCGAAGGCCTCCAGGCGGGGCACGTCGAGCTTGCGGTAGCGCGCGCCAGTGGCGATGACGATCGTGCGGCCCTGGATCGGCGGCTCGTCACCGATCCCGACGGAGTAGAACCCGCTCCACGGTTCAAGCGAGGTGGCCTTCGCGGGTACAGCCAGGCAAGCGCCGAACTTCCTTGCCTGGATGACGGCCCGCTCGGCGAGCTCTCCGCCGGAGATGCCCGAGGGGAAGCCGAGGTAGTTCTCGACGCAGGAGGAGGTACCTGCCTGGCCCCCGGTCGCGACCGCGTCGAGCAGCACCGTGCGCAGTCCCTCCGACGCCCCGTACACCGCCGCGGCCAGGCCCGCGGGCCCCGCCCCCACGACGACGAGGTCGAAAAGGTCCCCGGGCACCCACGGCACCGGCAGGCCGACGGCGCGGGCCAGCTCGGCGTCGGTGGGATTGCGCAGGACCTGGGTACCGCCGAGGATCGCGATCGGCGTCTCCCGCGGCGTTATGCCGAGGTTGCGGACCAGCACCTCGACCTCCCGGTCCTCCTCCAGGTCGACCCAGCGGTGCGGCAGTCGGTTGCGGGCGGCGAACTCGCGCAGCCTGCGGGCGTCGGGCGAGTAGCGGGAGCCGACGACCCTCAGCCCGGATCCGCTGCTGATCAGTAACGACCGGCGGATCATGAAGGCCCGCAGAATCAGGTCTCCGAGTTCGACGTCGTGGGCGACGACGTGCCGCAGGGTGTCGACGGGGACCTCGAGGACCTCACCCGCCTCACAGACGACCGAGGTCACGAACGCCTTCCGGCCGGTGAGCATCCCGAGTTCGCCGGGGAAGCGTCCGTGGCCGTGAACCTGCGTGACCCGCTCCCCCTTGATGACCGCGACCTTCCCCGCCAGAACGACGAAGAAGTCGGGGACGTCCTCGCCCTCCCGGATCAGCACGTCGCCCGCCCTGCTGGAGCGCCGGGTCCCGTGGGGGGCGAGTCGGCCGAGCTGTGCCTCCTCCAGACGGGGAAACGCCCCGTGGTGATCGGGTGTCTCCGCGAACGCGTCCATCTCAGCCTCCCTCCCCTCCCGCCGTCGCGATCGCCCGGTCGACCCACGCGCGCAGCTCGGGGGCGGGGACGGCACCGACCTGCTCGGCCACGACCCGGCCACCGATCACCACCATCAGGTAGGGGATGCTCCGGATCGCGAAACGCTCGGAAAGCTTGGGTGCCCTGTCCACGTCGACCTTGACGAGCTTCACCTGTCCCGCGAGATCCTCCGCGACCTGGTCGAGCGCCGGGCCGACCGTCCGGCACGGCCCGCACCACGACGCCCAGAAGTCCACGACCACCGGAACGGCGGACGCCTCGACCACGTCGGCGAAGTCGTCGTCACCGGCCTCGACGATCCACGGCAGCCGGCCGCGGCAGTTACCGCAGCGCGGGACACCCGCCGCCGCGGCGGGCACCCGGTTCTTCTTCCCGCAGTTCCCGCATCGCACGATGTTCGCCGACATGCCGCTTCTCCTCACTCATAGACGACGACCAGTTCCCCCTCGGCCAGACCGACCCGGACCACGGCGCCCTCGTGCGCCTCACCGGTGAGCAGCGCGCGTCCGATGCGGGTCTCGACATCCCTGGCGATGAAGCGGCGCAGCGGGCGGGCGCCGTACACCGGGTCGTAACCCCGCTCGGCGATGTAGCGGCGTGCCTCGCCCGAGACCTCCAGCCCGATCCCCCGCTCCTCGAGCCGCGCCCGCAGGTCGCCGAACATCAGCTCGACGATGCGCTCGATCTCCTCCTCGGTGAGCGGCTTGAAGATCACGATGTCGTCGACCCGGTTGAGGAACTCGGGCCGGAAGTGCGAGCGCAGCTCCGCCATGACCCGTTCCTGAGTGTCCTGCTTGATCTCCCCGCTGGAGGTGACGCCTTCCAGCAGGTAGACCGAGCCGATGTTGGAGGTCATGATCAGGACGGTGTTGCGGAAGTCGACGGTCCTGCCCTGCGCGTCGGTGAGCCGCCCGTCGTCGAGAACCTGCAGCAGCGTGTTGAACACGTCCGGGTGCGCCTTCTCGATCTCGTCGAAGAGCACCACCGAGTACGGCTTGCGCCGTACGGCCTCGGTGAGCTGCCCGCCCTCGTCGTAGCCGACGTAGCCGGGCGGGGCCCCGACGAGGCGGCTGACGGTGTGGCGCTCCTGGTACTCGCTCATGTCGATGCGGATCATGTTGTCCTCGGTGTCGAACAACGCCGCCGCGAGCGCCTTGGCCAGCTCGGTCTTGCCGACACCCGTCGGCCCGAGGAAGATGAACGACCCGATCGGGCGGCGCGGATCCTTGATGCCCGAGCGAGCCCTGATGATGGCGTCCGACACCGACCGCACGGCCTCGTCCTGGCCGATCACCCGCTCGTGCAGGACCTCGTCCAGGTGCAGGAGCTTCTCACGCTCCCCCTCCTGCAGGCGGCTCACCGGGATGCCCGTCCATCTGGAGACGATCAGTGCGATCTCCTCCTCGGTCACCACCTCGCGCAGCAGCCGTCCAACCCCCTGCTTGCTGCGCAGGCGCTCCTCCTCGGCCCGCAGCCGCCGTTCCAGCTCGGGCAGCCTGCCGTGCCGCAGTTCGGCTGCGCGGTTGAGGTCGTAGTCGCGTTCCGCCCGCTCGGCGTCGGCACGGACGTGCTCCATCTCCTCGCGCAGGGCCTGGACACTGCGCAGGGCCTGCCGTTCGGCCTCCCACTGGGCGCGCATGGCGTCGGCCTCGGCGCGCAGGTCGACCAGTTCCTTGCGCAACTCCTCCAGGCGGGCGGCGCTCGCCTGATCCTCCTCCTTCGCCAGCGCGGCCTCCTCGATCTCCAGGCGCATCACCCTGCGGGTGAGCTCGTCGAGCTCGGCGGGCATCGAGTCGATCTCGGTCCTGAGCATCGCGCAGGCCTCGTCGACCAGGTCGATGGCCTTGTCCGGCAGGAAGCGGTCGGAGATGTAGCGGTGGCTCAGCACCACGGCGGCGACCAGCGCGGAGTCCTGGATCGTCACCCCGTGAAAGACCTCGAGGCGCTCGCGCAGGCCGCGCAGGATCGAGATGGCGTCCTCGACCGAGGGCTCGTCGACCATGACGGGCTGGAAGCGGCGTTCCAGGGCGGCGTCCTTCTCGATGTGCTTGCGGTACTCGTCCAGGGTCGTGGCGCCGATCATGTGCAGCTCACCGCGGGCCAGCATGGGCTTGAGCATGTTGCCCGCGTCCATGGCGCCCTCCGCCGCACCCGCCCCGACGACCGTGTGCAGCTCGTCGACGAAGAGCAGGATCCGGCCCTCGGCGGCCACGACCTCGGTGAGCACCGCCTTGAGGCGTTCCTCGAACTCGCCGCGGTACTTCGCCCCCGCCACGAGGGCGCCCATGTCGAGGCTGAAGATCACCTTGTCCTTGAGCCCCTCGGGCACGTCGCCGTTGCTGATCCGCTGGGCGAGGCCCTCCACGATGGCTGTCTTGCCGACTCCCGGGTCGCCGACCAGCACCGGGTTGTTCTTGGTCTTGCGGGACAGGATCTGGACGACGCGGCGGATGTCGGCGTCACGCCCGATGACCGGGTCGAGCCTGCCCGAGGCGGCATCGGCGACCAGGTCCCGCCCGTACTTGGCCAGCGCCTCGTAGGCGACCTCGGGCATCGCCGAGGTGACCCGCTGGTTGCCGCGGATGGCGGTGAGCGCCTGCAGGAAGCCGTCCCTGGACAGCCCCTGCTGGTGCAGCAGGCGTCCGCTCGCGGTCTCGCTGCCCTCCTCCAGGAGGGCGATGAGCAGGTGCTCGACGGAGACATACTCATCCTTGAGCCGGTCGGCCTCACGCTTGGCCGCCTCGAGCAGCCGGGAGAGTCGCTGGGTCACCCGGACCTGGCCGGGGTCGACACCGGGCCCGCTGACCCTGGGCCTGCTGCTCAGCGCCGCCTCCAGGTCGTTGCGAAGCCGCTCGGTGTCGACGGAGGCACGCAGGAGCAGGCGGGGTATCAGCCCGTCCGGCTGGTCCAGCAGCGCCAGCAGCAGATGTTCCCCGTCGACCTCGGTGTGCCCGAAGCGAAGGGCCTTGGTCTGCGCGTCGTGCAACGCCTCCTGGGACTTCTGCGTCAGCTGGTTGACGTCCACCTCGGTCCTCCTGGGATTCGGGAGCGGTCGCGCGCGGCGGCCTCCAGTTCGGCGATGCGGTCGAGCAGGTCGACCACCAGGCCGAGGGCCGCGTAGTTGAGGGCGAACCCGGCGCGCAGACGCTGGATCCTGGCCATGGCGAGCAGCTGGGACGTCGGGAACCACAGGCGCCCCGCCGCGTCGCGCTGCGCGTCGAGCACGCCGAGGGCGACCAGGCGCCGCACCAGTTCGGGGTGCGTCCCGGTCGCCCGGGCGAACGACTCGATGTCCAGACGCTCGGGCCTGGCGAGGGAGTAGACCATCACCGCCTCCTCGGGTCGAACGTCGAGACCGCGGCGAGCTGCTCGAACAACCGCCGTTCCTCGTCGGCCGGCCGGGGCGGAACCATGATCCGTATTTCGGCGAACAGGTCACCCGGCTGGCCTCTGGGGTTCGGCATCCCCCGGCCGCGCAGCCGCAGCCGTCGCCCGCTTGATGTGCCCGCGGGCACCTTGACCTTGGCCTCGCCCGCGGGCGTCTCGACGGCGACGGTCGCGCCGAGCGCCCCCTCCCACGGGGTGATCGGGAGCCGGAGGTGAATGTCGCGTCCCTCGACCCGGTAGCGGGGATGCCGCGCGATCCTGACGATCAGGTAGAGATCTCCCGCGGGGGCTCCGTCGCCGCCCCTGCCGCCCTGTCCCGCCAGGCGGATCCGTTGGCCGTCCGTCACTCCCGCGGGGATCTCGACCTCGATCCTGCGCCCTCCCACGGTGAACGCCTTGTGGCCTCCCCGGTAGGCGTCCTCGACGCTCAGCTCGATCTCGGCCTCCTGGTCGGCCCCGGGGATGGGCCCCCAGCCCGGGGCCGCCCTGCCCGGCCTGCCCGTCCTGCCGGCGAAGAGTCCTTCCAGGAGATCGTCGATGTCGACGCCCTCCCCGAAGCCGGACGGGCCCCCCTGAGCAGCCCATCCGCCCTGTTCCCTGCCCTGTCCCCTGCCTTGCCCCCCGCCTTGTCCCGCGCGCCCCGCCCCGGCACGCGCCCACGTCTCGGGGTCGACGTCCTCGGGCACCTGGCGGAATCCCGGGCCGAACGCGTCGTAACGACGGCGGGTCTTGGGGTCGGACAGCACGCTGTAGGCCTCCGAGATGTCCTTGAAGCGATCCTCGGCCGCCGGGTCCTTGTTGACGTCGGGGTGGTTGGCCCGCGCGAGCTTGCGGTAGGCGCGCTGGATGTCCTCCTGGCTCGCGTTCCTCTGCAGGCCGAGGATCTCGTAGAAGTCCTGGTCGGGTGGCATCATTCCGCCTTGGAGACGACGACCAGCGCGGGCCGCAGTTGCCGTTCGCCGTCCCCGTACGCGGGCTGCACCACGTGCAGGACCGTCCCGTCCGGTGTGCCCTCCTGGGTGAGCACGCCGACCGCCTCATGCCTGGCGGGGTCGAATCTCGTGCCGGTGTCGTCGCGGCGCGGGAAACCGAGACGGTCCAGCACGTCCAGCGCCTGGTCGCGGATCGCCCGCAGTCCCTCGGCGACGGAGGCGGGGTCGGTGTCCGCGTGGTCCAGGGCGCGTTCCAGGTTGTCCAGCACGGGCAGCCACTCGGCGGCGGCCCGCGCCTCCTCCTCACCCCGCACTCGAATTGTGTCGCGGCTGACTCGTTTGCGCAGGTTGTCGAGGTCGGCCAGGGCGCGCCGCCACCGGTCCTGAAGCTCGGCGACCCGGTCCTGGAGCTCGGTGACGTGCTCCTTGAGCTCGGTGATCTCCGGCTCCGCCGTACCGGTGGCGTCCTCCCCCGGACCTGCCTGCGCGGCGTCGGCCCCTCTGTCGGCCGCCTGCCGGCCGACGGCCTCCTCGGCCTCGGCGTCGTGCCGTCCGGACCTCTCACTCATCGGTCGTGAACTCCGCGTCGATGACGTCGTCGTCCTGGCCTCCGCCCGCGCCGCCGGCGCCGCCGGCACCGCCAGGACCACCGGGACCACCGCCCGCACCGCCCGCACCGCCCGCACCGCCAAGGGACGCGCCGAGGCCCTGGTAGACCTGCTGCAGCTCGCCGGTCAGGGACCGCAGCCGGTCGATCGTCGTCTCATGCTGCTTGATCGCCTCGCGGGCGTCGGAGACGAGCATCTCGGCCCGCGCCTTCTCATGGACGGGAACCCCGTCCCCCAGCTCGGACAGCCGCCGTTCCACCTGGTAGGCGACGCTGTCCAGCTCGTTGCGGGCGTCCACGACCTGCCGCAGCCGCAGGTCCTCGTCCCGGTGCCGCTCCGCGTCCGCGACCATCCGCTCGACCTCGCCCTTGTCGAGGGTCGAGCTCTCGCTGATGGTGATGCGCTGCTCGGCGCCGGTGTCCTTGTCCTTGGCCGAGACGTTCAGGATCCCGTTCGCGTCGACGTCGAAGGTGACGTCGATCTGGGGCACGCCACGCGGTGCGGGCCTGATGTTCTCCAGCCTGAACCGGCCGAGGACCCGGTTGTCCGCGGCGCGCTCGCGCTCGCCCTGGAGCACCACGACGTCCACCGCGTTCTGGTTGTCCTCAGCGGTGCTGAACACCTCGGCACGCCGGGCCGGAATCGTTGTGTTGCGCTCGATGACCTTGGTCATGATCCCGCCGAGGGTCTCGATGCCGAGCGACAGGGGCGTCACGTCGAGCAGGACGACGTCCTTCAGCTCGCCCTTGATGACGGCCGCCTGCACCGCCGCGCCCAGCGCCACGACCTCGTCGGGGTTGACCGTCATGTTCGGGTCCTTGCCGCCTGTCATGCGGCGCACCAGGTTCTGTACGGCGGGCATCCTGGTCGAGCCGCCGACCAGGATCACCTCGTCGATGTCGTTGGCGCTGAGCCGGGCGTCGGCCATGGCCTGCTCGACCGGCCCCTTGCACCTCTCCAGCAGGTCGGAGGTGATCTCCTCGAACGTCGCCCGCCGCAGCGTGGTGTTCAGGTGCTTGGGCCCCGAGGCGTCCGCCGTGATGAACGGCAGGTTGATCTGGGTCTGGGTGACCGACGACAGCTCGACCTTGGCCTTCTCCGCGGCCTCGAAGAGCCGCTGCAGGGCCTGGGGGTCGGAGCGCAGGTCGATGCCGTTGTCCCGCTGAAAATCGTCCGCGAGGTAGTCCACGATGCGGCGGTCGAAGTCGTCTCCGCCAAGGTGGGTGTCGCCCGCGGTCGCGCGCACCTCGACGACGCCGTCGCCGATGCTCAGGATGCTGACGTCGAACGTCCCTCCGCCCAGGTCGAAGACAAGCACGGTCTCGTTCTCCTTGCGGTCGAGACCGTAGGCGAGGGCGGCGGCGGTCGGCTCGTTGATGATCCGCAGCACCTCGAGGCCTGCGATCTTCCCCGCGTCCTTGGTCGCCTGGCGCTGGGAGTCGTTGAAGTAGGCGGGCACGGTGATGACCGCCTCGGTGACCTTCTCCCCGAGGAACTTGGAGGCGTCGTCGACGAGTTTGCGCAAAACCAGGGCAGCGATCTCCTCGGGCGCGTACTGCTTGTCGCGCACCTGGAAGCGGACGGCGCCGTCGGGACCCGAAACCACGTCGAACGACACCGCGTTCATCTCGGTGGAGACCTCGTCGTAGCGGCGCCCGATGAAACGCTTGGCCGAGTAGATCGTCCCCTTTGGGTTGAGGATCGCCTGGCGCCGGGCCAGCTGCCCCACCAGACGCTCGCCGTCGTCGGTGAAGGCCACGACTGACGGTGTCGTCCGCGACCCTTCGGCGTTGGGGATCACGGTGGGCTTCTCGCCCTCCATCACGGCGATCACCGAGTTGGTCGTCCCCAGGTCGATCCCGACTGCTTTAGCCATGCTGATCTCCTCCTGTGGCGCTTGCGCGCCGCCGACGCCGGCTCACCGTCATGGCCGCCTCATCCTCAGATCTGACAGTCCCGCGCCCCGGCGGGACAGGGGCCGCACGGGCCCGCGCCCATCACCGGCGGCAACACGGCACGGGTGCGAGGAGACGTCCGCCCGATCCCGGAAGAGCGCACGAGACACGGGTGCCGCGCCCCGGCGGCCAGGGCGTGCGGCCCCTCCCGGCACACGGTTCGGGCGAGCGGTCACCGCGCTAGGTGTGCTGAGGTACGCCGGTCTCGAGAAGCCTGCGGGCCTCGGCGGCCTGCGGGGTCGTGACACGCAGTTCGTAGCGGTTGGCGACGATCGCGCTGGAGGACAGGAAGTCCCGCTTGCCGCCGGTGAACGCGTGAGCGATGAGCCCGAAGATGGCTCCCGCCACCGCACCCCAGATCACGCTCCACAGGACCAGGATCCAGGGGAACCCGCCGGGGGTGAAGATCGCGAAGAACAGGCCGATCAGCAGTCCGAGCCAGGCGCCGGTCCCCGCGCCCATCCCGGCGGAGCGCAGGTAGGTCAGCCGTCCGAGCACCTTCTCGACCATCCGGAGGTCCATTCCGACGATCATCGCGTGCTGGACGGGGAAGCGCTGGTCCGACAGGTAGTCGACGGCTCGCTGGGCTTCCTCGTAACTGCCGTATGTGGCTATCGAGTCATAGCCGGTCAGAGTCTGGTCGGATAGCATGCCGTCTCCCTTTCACGGTGAGTTCGTACACACTCAGCGTGACCAGATCACGGCTTCCCGCACATCCCCAGGTCTGGTAATCAGCCGGCGCCGACCGGCTCGCCCGGCTCCTCGGGCTCCTCAGCAGCCATTTTGGCGGCCCTGCGCCGGAGGATCAGCGTGGTCGCGGCGCCGAACAACAGCGCGACGACCAGGGCGACCCAGGAGAAGCCCTGCAGCCATCTCTCAGCGGCCATGCCCAGGTAGTAGATCACCGCGGTGGTCCCGCCCGCCCAGGCGACGCCGCCGAGCATGTTGGCGATCAGGAACTTCCAGTACGGCATGTGCAGCGCGCCCGCCAGCGGCCCCGCCAGGATGCGCAGCAGCGCGACAAAGCGGCCGAAGAACACCGTCCACATGCCGTAACGGTGGAAGTAGCGCTCGGCCTTTCCGATGTGGGAGGGGCCGAAGTGCTTGGGGAACCTGCGCCCGAGCCGGTCGAACATGGGCTTGCCGCCCCTGCGCCCGATGGCGTACCCGATCGAGTCGCCCACGATGGCGCCGATGCTGGCGCAGATGCCGACCCAGAGCGGGTCGACCACGCCCTTGGCCGCCAGCAGCGCGGAGCTGACCAGAACGATCTCGCCGGGCAGCGGGATGCCAAGGCTCTCGATCCCAATCACCATACCGACCAGGACGTAGACCCACACGGCGGGAATCGCCTGAAGCCACTCGTCGACATGCATGACCGCCACCCTATTGCGTCATCATTGCGTCATCGTCGTCGCGCCGCCCGGCACGGGACGTGTCGGGCGACGCGGAGCACGGCGTCCTCGCCGCCCGCGCCCCCGCGACGTCACATGACGCGGCGGATCGCGCTGTGGGCCGCGTCGCGCATCATGGCGTGCAGCACCGCGTTGGGTTCCCGGTCCGTGCGGACCTCGACGATCCGCACCCCCTCCCCGCGCAGCGCCTTGGGAAGCTGGTCCGGCTCGCCGACGAAGGTGTACGGCGTGCCGGTCGCCGCGGCGACGTGGGCCAGGTCGACCCCGTGCGAGGTGCCGAAGACCCGCTCGAACGGGTCGCGCAGCGCAGCCTGAGGCAACAGCGAGAAGATCCCGCCGCCGTCGTTGTTCACCACGACCAGGCACAGGTCGGGGCGGGGCTCGCGAGGGCCGAGGATCAGCCCGTTCTGGTCGTGCAGGAACGTCAGGTCGCCCATCAGCGCGTAGGTGGGGCCGTTGTGCGCCAGCGCCGCGCCCATCGCGGACGAGACCACGCCATCGATCCCCGCGGCCCCCCTGTTGGACAGGATCCGCAGCCCCCGCCTCGGACGCATCGCCTGGTCGAGGTCGCGGATCGGCATGGAGGAGCCGGAGAACAGCAGCGACCCGTTCGGCAGCACGTCGACCAGGTCGCGGGCCAGGCGCGGCTCGCTGAGCCCGCCGCCGTCCAGCACCTCGTCGATCGCCGTCCTGGCCGCCGTGTCCGCGCGGCGCCACGAGCGCAGCCAGGCGTCGTCTCCCGCCGCGACCGGGATCTCGACCGCCTGCGCCACCTGGGTCGCCGAGCGGGTCGGGTCGGGCCAGCGGGTCAGGTCGGGGGCAACGACGATGTGCTCCTCGGCGTGCCTGAGCCAGTTCAGCAGCGGCCTTGACAGGCCGGGGCGGCCCAGGGTGACGACCACGTCCGGGCGGTGCCGGTCGGCGAACTCGGGAGTGCCGAGCAGGAAGTGGTAGGTCGACATCGCGTGGTCCCCGTAGCGGGCGCCGCCATTCGGCTCCGACAGGACCGGCCATCCGGCCATGCCCGCGGCCGCGACGTATCTGCGCATGTTGGCTGCGCCGTCCCCGACGACGAGCACGCCCCTACGGGTCGGCGGCAGGTGCAGCGCAACCGCGGGAGGCGCGACCCTGGCGCGGATCCACGGCCCGTTGGCGTCACCCTCGAGGGACTCGCACCAGGAGGCGTCGCCGTCCGGGACGAGCGGCTCGCGGAAGGCGAGGTTGAGGTGAACCGGGCCGGGGTCGGATGGGCCGAGCGAACGCTGGTAGGCGCGGCAGGCCAGGGATCGCCAGTAGGCGACCTGGCCCGGCCGGTCCTCGGGCACGCCGACCTCGCTGAACCAGCGGACCGCGGTGCCGTACAGCTTGATCTGGTCGATGGTCTGGCTGGCGCCGGTATCGCGCAGCTCGGGCGGCCGGTCGGCGGTGAGCAGCAGCAGCGGCACCCCCGACTCGTGCGCCTCGACGACCGCGGGGTGGAAGTTCGCCGCCGCGGTGCCGGAGGTGCACATCAGCGCGACCGGTCGCTCGCCGCGCCTGGCCAGGCCCAGGGCGAGGAAGGCCGCCGACCGCTCGTCGATGCGCACGTGCAGCCGGACACGGCTGTCGGCGTGCGCGGCGAGAGCGAGCGGGGCCGAGCGGGAGCCCGGCGCAAGCACCACGTCGGTAAGGCCGCAACGTACGAGTTCGTCGACCAGCACGGTCGCGAGCGCGGTGGCGGGGTTCACCGCACTGCCTCCTCTGGTCGTCGCGCCCTGAACGGCGGGCGCGTCTGGTGACGGACCGGCGCGAGCCCCGTCGCGCCTGGACGGCGCGTTCCGAGACCGGCCCGGGTTCGGGTTCGGTTCATGACCACAGGCCTGTTACGGCCTGCGCGGGAACGTGCCTGGGCCGGGGGCGCGCCTCTTGCGGCCGCCGCCCGAGCGGAAGGCCCGGTCTCCCCCGCCGGTGAGAATGATCACACCGATCTCCGGGTACTCCCGAGGGACGGTGCAGGCATCCCTGAGCCCGGAGAGCCTCGCCTCGCCCACCGCTCGCGCGCCAGTGGCCGCCGACTCGACTCGCCCCGTGCTCACGATGGCTCCGCCCCTTTCCGCCGCGCCGGGGACTCCCCGGCCATCATCCGTTTTCCCGGCACTAACCTTACGACTGTGATGACCGGCCCTGTGCACGCGGAGTCGCCTTCCGAGCGGCGCGAGCTACACGCCGTCGTGCTGCCCCCGGGACCGGAGCTGTTCAGGGCCGTCGGCGCCGCCCTCGACGGCAGCGGCCCCGCGGTGCTGCCCCTGCCGCCCTCCCTGCCCGCCCCCGCGCTGCGGGCCACGCTCGACGCGCTGCGCCCGACCCATGTCAACGGGATACGCCGCGAGCGCGGCGTCGGAGTGCCCGGCGAGGTGGCCGTCGTCATCGCCACCAGTGGCACGACCGGAACCCCGAAGGGGGTCCAGCTGTCCGCAGCCGCCCTGCGCGCGTCCGCCTCGGCCTCGTTGCGCCGCCTCGACGCCCGTCCTGGCGAGCGCTGGCTCTGCTGCCTGCCTCCCTCCCACATCTCGGGACTGCAGGTTCTCGTCAGGTCGCTGCTCGGGGAAACAGAGCCGATCGTGCACGACGGTTTCTCCCCCGAGGAAGTGCTGGCCAGCGGTGCCCAGCACGTCTCGTTGGTGCCGACGCAGCTGCGCCGCCTGCTCTCCGCCGACCTATCGGTTTTCAGGACGATCCTGCTGGGTGGTGCGGCCGCTCCTCCTGGCCTGCTTGAGGCGGCGAGGGCTGCGGGTGCCAGGGTCGTGACCAGCTACGGGATGAGTGAGACCTGCGGGGGGTGTGTTTACGACGGCACCCCCCTTTACAATGTAGATCTGAAGATTGGCGACGATGGACGGATCCGCGTCGCGGGCCCCGTGCTGTTCTCCGGCTACCGGCTGCGGCCTGACCTGACCGGCGCGGCGCGCGACGGCGACTGGTTCCTCACCTCGGATCTCGGCACGCTGACCGGTGGGCGGCTGCACGTGCTCGGCCGCTCCGACGACGTCATCAACACCGGCGGAGAGAAGGTCGTCGCGGCCGCCGTCTCCGCCGTCGTCGCGGAGCATCCCGGGATCACCGACGCCGTCGTGGTCGGCCGCCCCGACCCGGAGTGGGGCGAACGGGTGACCGCCGTCGTCGTCTCGCCCGATCCCCCATCCCTGGCCGACCTGCGCGCCTTCGTCAAGGAGCGGCTGCCCGCCTACGCGGCCCCGGCCGAGCTGGTCGTCATGACCGAAATACCACTTCTGTCCAATGGCAAGCCGGACCTCGCGGCTCTCCGTTATGGTCATGACCGGGAACCGTGAGAGGACCCGGAACGTCAAACAGACAGCCGAGGAAGGAAGGACGAGCCGATGCACATCACCCGCAAGACGTGGGTCTCCGCCGGAATCGTCAGCGCGATCCTCGCGGGCGGCATCTCCGTGACGGCGGCGGCTGCCGCCAGGGGCGACAGGGAGACGGGCATCGAGGGGAGCGCGGATCCCGTGTCCGCCGTACCACCGGGCTCCGTCTCTCCGACTCCCGACTCCCAGGTCACCGAGACTCCCCCGACCTCCGAGCAGACGCCTCCACCTCGGGACGGCTCCGTGGTCTCCAGGGATGTCAACCCCGACCCAGAACAGGTCACGACATACTGGACCAAGCAGCGCCTGCAGGAGGCGAACCCGTTTCCCATGCCCGAGGTCGACGACCTTTCCGAGGGCCGGGTGAACGGGACCGAGTAGCCCCTGTCCTGCACCGAGTAACACGGGGGGACCGCTCCGGAGCGACCCCCCATCATATTTTCCCCGTCAAGTCGGGAACATAAAGTTCTTGGCTGGGGTTATTGGTACTGGTGCGTTGAGTGGCCTCGGGCCGCCCCACCCAACAACCTGTAAGCAGACGACTCCGTGATGGAGGAGGTGTCCTCATGCCCCAAACCGCCGTGGCGACCTCATCGGAGGCCCCGACGACCCTCGAGCAGCTCCTTGACCGAGGGCGAGTCCAGGGCCACCTTTCACTCGCGGAGCTGCGTCACGCCTTCGCGGAGGCGGGGATCAGCCCCACAGAGGGCCGGTCGATCCTGCGGGAGCTCACCGAGGCGGGCGTCAGCCTGGCCGCCGAAGACGAGCCCACGCTCACCGCCGCGACCAAGAAGGCCGCGACCAAGGCGGCGGGACGCGCGACCACCACCCGCAAGGCCAAGGCCGCCCCCGCGAAGAAGACCTCGACCGCCGCGAAGGCGGAGCCCACCGCCGACACCCCCAGGGGCGCCAGGCGCGACGCGGCCGAGATCGAGCCGGAGGCCGACGAGGAAGAGTGGACCGCCGAGGAGGCGGAGATCGAGGCCGAGCCCACCATGGACCTGGACGACCAGTCCTCGGTCATGGGCGATTCGGTCCACACCTACCTCAAGTCGATCGGCCGCCGCACCCTGCTCACCGCGGCGCAGGAGGTCGAGCTGGCCAAGCGGATCGAGGCGGGCCTGTACGCCGAGTCCAAGCTCGAGGCCGAGCCCGGCCTGTCGGCCGCCGTACGCGACGACCTGGAGTGGATCGCCGAGGACGGCCGCCGCGCCAAGGACCACATGCTGGAGGCCAACCTCCGCTTGGTCGTCTCCGTCGCCAAGAAGTACACCGACCGCGGCATGGCACTGCTCGACGTGGTCCAGGAGGGCAACCTCGGCCTGATCCGCGCGGTGGAGAAGTTCGACTACACCAAGGGCTACAAGTTCTCCACCTACGCCATGTGGTGGATCCGCCAGGCCATCCAGCGTGGTTTCGCCGACTCTGCGCGCACCATCCGTCTGCCCGTTCACGTGCTGGAGATGCTCTCCAAGCTCTCGCGCGTCGAGCGCGACATGCATCAGCGTCTCGGCCGCGAGCCCACCCCTGAGGAACTGGCGGTCGAGCTGGACAAGACCCCCGACCAGATCGAGGAGCTGCTGCGCACCAGCCGCCAGCCGATCAGCCTCAACGCCACCATCGGCGACGACGGCGAGACCACCATCGGCGACCTCATCGAGGATGTCGACTCGCCGGAGGCGTCGGAGGTGGTCGACCGCCAGCTGCTCGGCGAGCAGCTGCGTGGCGTACTGGGCAACCTCTCCCCCAGAGAGGCCAAGATCATGGCCCTGCGCTTCGGCCTCGTCGACGGCAAGCCGCACACCCTCGACGAGATCGGCAAGCATCTGGGCCTGACGCGCGAGCGCATCCGCCAGCTGGAGAAGGAGTCCCTCTCCAAGCTGCGCCACCCCAGCAACACGCGTCCGCTGCTCGACTGGGCGTCGACGCTTCGGGTAAGAGCTACCTGGACTTCTTCGCGGGCATTCTGACCAACATGATCGGGTAC